>NZ_JBYTAH010000047.1:0-63199 GCF_058787975.1 Cupriavidus sp. FW305-26 | reverse complement strand
GCTTGACCGCCCTGATGCGATCCTCGTACGAATACATGAACTACCTCCAAGTAGTCCAAGAATTCATCCGCACCCCCGAACCGGACATTACAACTTTGCCGCTACACCAGTAGTTCGCATAATACTTTTTATGTTAAATTGTTGTGGTACATAACAATCGAGCCGCCGCACCGTGGCAGCGGCTCGGGCCGTGTTCTGTAAGGCAGCTTGGAGTAAACAAGCTGACCGGAGGCGCTCCAGTGACTGGACGGGATGCAAATCGACGCGGCATTCAGAGGCCGAACCAGTTCGCCAGCCGCAAACCAGTCAGTTCCGCAAAATCCTTTGTGTTACGTGTCACCAGGGTTAGCCCGTGCGCTATCGCCACCGATGCAATCTGCCCATCTACGAATGGCAATGTGAATCCAGACCGTTCACGAGCCTGGCGCAGTTCTGCGTGGATCCGCGCTGCGGCAGCGTCATAAGGCAAGACTGGCAAAGTGCTCACGACATCTTGCACAAACCGGCCAACAGCGTCCTTCCGTTGGCCATCCGGCATGCGCAACCAACCAAAGCGGAGTTCGTGCCAGACCCGGGCTGGAATTGCTAGCTCCCCCTCGTAGCGGACCAAGTTGTCCATCACCGTGACCTCAGGTCTCGGCCGCATCGCCTCTGAAACAATGTTGGTGTCCAGCAACCAACTCACGGCGCTCACCATGAGAATTCTCTTCCCCCATCGGGTTGACGCAATTGCGCAAAGGGATCGCTCTCATCCTCTCCTGCTACATGCTGTTGGCGCCACTCGGCTAAACGCGCAGAAAAGCCGGAGGAAGTTCCAACCAGTTGTCGATATTGTGACCACGACATCAAGACGCCAGCAGCGTGCCCGCGTCGGGAGATCATTAGTGGCTCTTGTGCCACTTCCACGCCCCGAAGCGCATCAGCGAGATGCGCCCTTGCCTTAGAAAAAGGGATAGTTTGCATGGAAAGGCCCTCCTGCTTGATATGTACATTTCAATTGTACATTACGAGGGAAATCAAGAAGAAGTTCCAGCCAGTGATTTCCCTGCCAGCGATAGACATTCCCAGGGTTGCGACGGTTCAATCACTTCAAGATGAGCACTATGTGCGGTCAAGCGAATGCGTCTTTTGCGGCCCAAACCGATCAAGAAAAATCGACTTCCTGGAGCGCCGGTGCCGTTGCGGGACAAACGCACACCGTCATCAGGATTGCCGGGGACTGAGTCGACACCTAGCGTCGTCGACCATATCCCTGATCGTCACGGAAGTATTCGACCGGCCGGCCTGCCGACCCGTCGAGCCGTGCCAAGCGATTGGACGCTGGCGCCGAAATTCGCCGGGAAATTTTCCGCCTCGCGTCGACCAAGTCACGCCGAAAGCGTTCGCCGGCACCCAACACTGCCCGCAGTGGAATCGGCGGCCGTTGCCATAGCAGCCGGGAGTCCAGCCGCGTAAAATGCTCCGGCGTTGCCAACCGGACTCTTCCAGTCGATGTCTGTCCCCTACCAATCCAGGCAAATCGCGCAATGGCTGGACCCCTTCACGGTGTCCAAAGCACGGGGCTATGCGAGTGCCGTCTCGGAGTTGCGCTGGATCGGCGAGGATACCCTCGCGGGCTTGGTGCAAGGCACCCGCACGCGCCCGTATGACGTGCGTGTGTTTTTCCACGACATCGACGACGACATGTGGGTGCAAGGGGAATGCACGTGTCCAGTCGGAGTCGACTGCAAGCACGTGGCGGCGCTCCTGATCGCCGGCTTGGCGAACCGGCCGAAGCCATCGTCCACCGGCGTGCGTGCGGAACTGGTGAGCTGGCTTGAAGGCTTTCGTACCAGGCGTACGGCCGCCGATCCCGTGACCAAGAAGAAGCCGTCCAAGCCCACGCATGCCCTGGCCTACGTGATCGGCCAATCGTATCGCGGCTGCGAAGTGACGATTTACAAGGCACGCGTGAGCGCCGACGGCACGATTCGCTCGCTTGACGATCGATGGCAAAACGTCGAGAAGGCGCTGATTGAGCCGCCGAAATTTATCGCCGAGGAGGATCTGCCGATTTTGCGCGGATTGTGGTTGGGCCGCTCGCAGGCCTCCTATACCGGTGGTTTTGGCCTGCAGGGTGTAACCGGTGCCGTCATCCTGGAGCAACTGATGGCAACCGGACGTGCTTTTGTTTCCTTTTCTCCCGCGGGCTCTCACTATCCCGGAACGCACTGTGCACTGCACTACGGACCCGTGCGCAGCGCACAGCTGACTTGGCAGACGCAGCCCGACACGCGCGTGCGGCCGGTCCTGCAGGCCGAGCCACCCGCGACCCTGTTGCTGACGACCACCCAGCCGTGCTGGTACGCAGACGCGGATTCTGGCGAGGCTGGCATCCTCGCCATGCCTTGGCCCTCGGAGCAGCTCGCGGATTTCCTGTCCATGCCGGCCATTACGCTGGACGAGGCAGCACTCGTTGGCAATGTGCTGCGTGAAGTCGCCCCCGACCTGCCCATGCCGCCTGCGCATGAAGCGGCGTCCGTGCGGAGCATCAACTGCGCGCCGGTGCCCGTACTGGCCCTCGACACGTTGCCGACATGGGCCTCGTCGCAGGATTTTGCGACGGTCAGCTTTGATTACGCAGGACACAGCCTGCCGGCACACAGCAGCACCACCCTCCTTCAAGCCGCCGGTGGCGAGGTCATCCAGGTCAAGCGGGACGCCGATCTCGAGCGCAAGCGTCTGACTGAACTGCAAAAGGCCGGGTTCCGGATAATTCGCGCCGGCCATGTCTTTGGGCCAGAACCGTTTCCGGCCGACATGCTCGGCCCCGAGGATGTCGGTGAGTGGCAAAACCTTGTGAAAGAGGTGCTGCCTGTGCTTCGGGCAAACGGCTGGCGCGTAGTGATGACGGACGCGTTTCGGCACAACGTGATTGAGATCGAAGCCATTGACGGCAGCCTGCGTCGGACTGGGGATGGCTGGTTCGACGTCGAGATGGGCATCACGGTCAATGGCCGCACGGTGCGCCTGGAGCCCCTGCTGTCGGATCTCTTTCGCCGGGATTCGCGTTGGTTGTCGGGCAAGCTCGATGGCATCCCTGACGACGAAGCGATTGATCTGAAGACCGACCGCAACGAGCGGCTTCGCCTGTGTGCTGACCGGCTGAAACCAGTCGTGCGCGTGCTGATCGACCTGTTCGACTCGCTCGGCACCGGCATGCGCATTTCCGAGTGGGATGCGGCCCGGCTCCATGCCCTGGATCAGACCGGGCGCTGGCAGTTTGACGGCGCGGCATCGATCCGGCAGCTCGCGCAGCGGCTGATGGCCGGTCCCGGGGTGGCAGACGTGCCAGTACCGCGTGGCCTGAAGGCCGAATTGCGTGCTTACCAGCGCCAGGGCCTCGCCTGGATGCAGTTCTTGCGCGAGCACGGGCTGTCCGGCGTACTGGCCGATGACATGGGCCTCGGCAAGACGATCCAGGCACTTGCGCACATACTCACTGAAAAAGAACGTGGTCGGCTGGACCGCCCTGCGCTAATCGTCGTGCCGACGACCCTCGTGCACAACTGGCGCGAGGAAGCACAGCGCTTCACGCCGATGCTGCGTGTCCTCGATCTGCACGGTCCCCAGCGTCACGATCGCTTTGCCCAGATCGGCGAGCACGACCTCATCCTGACCACCTACGCCTTGCTGTGGCGTGACGAGGCAATGCTTGCCGGGTACGACTATCACCTGCTGCTGCTGGACGAGGCGCAATATGTCAAGAACGTCGCCACCAAGTCCGCCGCGACGATTCGCGGACTGCGTGCGCGACACCGCCTCTGCCTGACGGGTACACCGCTCGAAAACCATCTCGGTGAATTGTGGGCCCAGTTCGACTTCCTGCTGCCCGGCTTTCTCGGTACCCGCCAGGACTTCAGCCGACGCTGGCGCTCGCCCATCGAAAAAGGCGGCGATGTCGTTCGACGCGACCTACTCGCGCGGCGCATCCGGCCATTCATGCTGCGGCGGCGCAAGGATGAGGTGGCCACCGAGCTGCCGCCGAAGACGATGATCGTGCGCACGGTGGAACTGGAAGGTACGCAGCGCGATCTGTACGAGACGGTTCGCGCTGCCATGCAGGAAAAGGTGCGGGCAGCCGTCGCGGCAAAGGGCCTCGCGCGCAGCCACATCGTCGTGCTGGAGGCGTTGCTCAAACTACGCCAGGTTTGCTGCGATCCGCGGCTCGTCAAGATCAAAGAGGCGGCCCGGATCAAGGAATCGGCCAAGCTTGATCTGCTGCTGCACATGCTGCCCGAACTGATCGAGGAAGGTCGTCGTATCTTGCTGTTCTCGCAGTTCACCAGCATGCTGGATCTCATTGCGGCAGCCTTGCGAAACGCCGGCATTCCCTACGTCATGCTGACCGGGGATACCACGGATCGCGTCACCCCGGTCGAACGCTTCAACCACGGCGAGGTACCGCTTTTTCTGATCAGCCTGAAGGCCGGTGGCGTTGGCCTAAACCTGACGGCGGCCGACACCGTCATTCACTACGATCCCTGGTGGAATCCCGCCGTTGAAAATCAGGCCACTGACCGTGCTCACCGTCTCGGCCAAGAAAAGCCGGTGTTCGTCTATAAGCTGATCACCGGTGGTAGCGTCGAGGAGAAAATCGTCGCAATGCAAGCGCAGAAGGCTGCGCTTGCCGAGGCGATTTTGTCGGCGGATGCCGCCGGCGCCGTTAAATTCTCCGCCGAAGACATCGAGGCGCTGTTCGAGCCGATCCCGACTGCACCGCCCGTCGTGGCAACGACAAAGTCTCGGTCCCGCATTAGGGCCGGAACATAACAGTGCCATGCCCAACCGATATCGTGACTGCACTGCACAAGGCCATTCGGCTTGCTAGCGCCAGATTTGGCACCAGAAGTACGATGACCCCATGCTTTGAATCCCTGACCCCGCTGGCAGGAAATTCTTTGCTGACGGTAGCTTTGCGCAATCCTCGTCGTCTGGAGACTCTTCTGACCGTTCACACGCGGCGGTGGTTTTGGGCGCAACTGTGTCGCGTCACTCCCATGGATGCGTAGTCCGCGAACCCGGTATCTGGCTGCAGATATCTCCGGTGCCTCCACAGATCGTCTCACTCAATCAAGACCGATCAACAATGGCCTTCGGGATGCCTTCCTGCCGACGCTGGAATCACTGGAAGCGGGTTTCCGGCTGCGGCGGCGCCAATGCCCGAGAGGCGGATGCCGAAGCGATGCTCCGTAGATCGTCACAAACTGGACGTGGCAGCACCCCCGTAGGCAGAATCAGCGTATGAAACACCGTCTAATTGAGACATTAGCGATATTGAGGTCGCCGTATCCTGACACGGCTGTCCTGCTACCGCCCGCGCCGCCTTTCATGGTGAGCGCGGGTTCTTTTTTGTGTAGGTTCCTAGGAGCCCGTCGGGCTTTCCGGCCTTCCAATCGATGATGCCCTGCCAGATAATCGTGGCAGCACAACCGACAGACTACCCCGATGAGCCGCTTCGTTCCCGTTGACCGAGACACTGCGTACCTGCTGCCGCCGTCGGTGGACGAATGGTTGCCGAGCGATCACCTGGCGCGCTTCGTGGTCGAAGTCATCGAGCAGCTTGATCTGAGCGAACTGACGCGCCAATACGCGGGCCGGGGCTCGGCGGCGCACCATCCAGCGGTGTTGCTGGGCCTGTTGATCTACGGCTATGCCAACGGCGTGCACTCCAGCCGCAAGATCGAACGCGCGACCTACGACTCGGTGGCATTCCGCTACGTGGCAGCCAACACCCACCCGGATCACGACACGCTGGCGACGTTCCGACGTCGATTCCTGCAGGAAGTGGAGTTGCTGTTCGTGCAGGTGCTGGTGCTGGTGCTGGCGCGCGAGATGAAACTGCTCAAGCTCGGGCACATTGCGCTGGACGGCACCAAGATCGACGCCAACGCGAGCAAACACCGTGCCCTGTCGTGGGGTCATGCCGACAAGATCGAGGCGCAGTTGCGACAGGAAGTGCAGACCCTGCTTGCGCTGGCCGAGAACAGCGACCGCGCAGCCATCCCGGATGGCATGGACGTGCCGGCGGAGATCGCTCGACGCGAAGATCGCTTGAGCGCGATAGCGCTGGCCAAGGCAAAGATCGAGCAGCGCGCCGCCGAGCGTCATCAGCTCGAACAGCAGGAGTACGAGGCCAAGGCGGCCAAGCGCAAGTCTCAGAGGGATGCTGGCAAGAAGCCGCGCGGCAAGGATCCCGAGCCGCCAGAGGCTGGCCCCAAGGACGGCGACCAGGTGAACCTCACGGATGAAGATTCGCGCATCATGCCCGTCTCGGGCGGGGGCTTCGAGCAAAGCTACAACGCGCAAGCTGGCGTCGACACCGAGACGATGATGGTGGTCACCCGGCACGTGAGCCAGGCGTGCAACGACAAGCGAGAAATCGTGCCCACGCTGGAGCAGATCGTCGCGTTGCCCGCGGTGCTGGGCGAAGTGCACACGCTGATCACGGACAACGGCTTCTTCAGTCAGGCCAACGTGATCGCTTGCCTCGACGCGGGGGTCGAGCTGCTGCTGGCGCTCAAGAGGGAGTCGCATCATGCCCCCATGCTGGAGCGCTTCGCACCCGATGCTCCCGAACCCCAGACGACGGATCCGGTTGTGCAGATGGCGCATCGTCTGGGCACACAAGCCGGGCGTGCCCTCTACAGCTTGCGCAAGCAGACGGTGGAGCCGGTGTTCGGCATCATCAAGCGGGTGATGGGTTGGCGCCAGATGAGCATGCGCGGGCTGGCCCAGGCCCAAGGCGAATGGAGCCTGGTGACCATGGCCTGGAACATCAAGCGCATGCATGTGCTGCGCACCGCATGAGGGGAAAAGTGTGCCCCGGTCACGCCGAAAACGAGTCCTCAGGCGGCTCGATACGCCCTCGTGGAGACTCGCCAACCGCTGAGAACGCTCGATCAGCACGACACAGTCTCAAAAGCCGCGTCGCACCGATCCATCGGATTCGCTCGGGTTCAAGTCCGACGGACTCCTAGCGAACCATTTGCCTGGGCAGGCGACTAGGCCGATACTGACCGAGGGTAACCGAGTCGGTGACTCAACTTCTTCATGGACGTTCCCCGGCGCCGCTTGTCTCGACGGCGCGGGTCTTTTTCTACAGCTTAAGAAATCGGTGGTCCGGCGCATTTGCAACGTGGCTAGCTTCCCATCGGTTGCCAGCACCCGTCGATTTTATGCGGCGCCAGACTTCCTTCATGAAACCTGTCAGCCAGCCTCATAGCTGACGCATCGGGCGATGCCGTCATTCCTGCGGAATCAGGAAACGCGCCGGTCGCTTGCCCAACCACGCAGGGGTCCGGCCCCGTCCCGACCAGGTTTTCCCGGTCTTGGGATCCATGTACTTCGGCGGCAGCGGCGCCTTCTCCACCGCTGCAGTCGAACTTCCGGCCGGCCGGCCCCGATGGCGCCGTGGGGCTATGTCTTCCGGCGAAAGCTCATATCGAAGCATCAGTTCCCTAATTTGTTCGATGACGCCCGGTACCTCATTCGCGCGCGCCTCTTCAATCTGGGCCTCCAGTGCTTGCTTCTGCGCCATCAGTTCTTCATACGTTGCCATCTTTGACTCCTAAAGTGAGCTACGCATGATTTATACGCATTTCAAAGATAGTCAGCAAGCCGTCAGAACAGCGAACTTCAATTGGTTCCATTGCCGGGTGAGTTCTGGGCCTCTATTGTCCCGGTTGTCTGAAAATCTATGCTGCAAAGTGAATGGCCTGCAAACTTCAAAACTGCCGAATTCCCTTCCATCGCTTACGTCGCACATCTCGCAGAAATGGGTACGCTTAGTTGCTTAATTAGGCCATGAAAGCGTCCAGTTTTTATAGGCGGTGCAGAACTTCAGGTCTGATTACGCCTGATCAGCCGCTTTCCGCGATATCAATCGGATCAAGGTTCAGTCCACGGGAAGATTATCGGCACGCGGTGTATGATAATTGCCGCCCTACTCGCCCAGCGAACGAAGGAACGTCGGAACCTTAGCGCGGCTGGTGGCCTGAACGCGGGCGATGAGCGCGTAATCGACTTGGCTCACTCCGTACGTCTGAGCGATATCGTGTTGGAGTCGATGCCACAGATGACAGGTCATTTCAGCGTCGGCCATCGCTCTGTGCGCACGCCCGATCTTGGGCAGTTGCAGCATATCGACGAGTGTCGATAACCTGTGATTTTGAGCGTGTGGGTAGATACGTCTGGCAGTGAGCATCGTACACGCGAAGTGCTGATTGGCTGCGATGTCCAGAAGCCCAAGCTCGGCTTGCCAAAACCTTCGGTCAAAACCAGCATTGTGGGCTACCACCGGATGTCTGCCGACAAACCGGGCCGCTTCACTCATGACCTTCGATGCAGCAGGCGCATCTGCAATCATGTCATTGGTGATCCCGGTCAGGCTTACAACCTGCGAGGGGATACGCCTTCCAGCGTTCATCAAGCTTTGATAACGGTCGACGATCTCGCCGTCACGCAGCAAGATGACAGCAATTTCCGTGGCTCGGTCACCTAGACTTGGCGACAATCCCGTCGTTTCAAAATCCAGAACCGCAACCGTCTGCATCCTGCTTCTCAGTTATTTGGTGCTGACGGCGAGACTCGAACTCGCACGCTTCCAACGACATGGCGCTGTTCTCGAAAAACGGAACCCCTGCATCTGTGCAGGGGTTGTCGAGTCGTGCGTCGACCGAAATTTAAGCTTCTTCTGCAATCAGAAACCGGTTCGGGTTCTTACCCAGCCAGGCGGGCGCGCGGCCCCGACCGGACCAGGTTTTTCCCGTCTTGGGGTCGCGATACTTCGGAGGTAGCTCGGACTTCGGCTTGCTTACACCGCTGGCCGCCGGGCGTCCGCGCCGGCGCTTGGTAACGTCCTCGACTGTCAGGTCATACTCTGCCATCCAAGTCTGGATCTTCTCGATGACACCTGCTACTTCATTGGCACGCACTTCTTCCAGGTGGGCTTCGAGCGCTCGCTTCTGTGCGATCAACTCCTTATATGTAGCCATACGATTCTTCCTTTCTAGTCGAGGTCTGAGAGAAGATAGTTTAAAACCATTCAAACTGGAATGCCAAACGGCGCTCACCTTATCACATGAGTGCGTAATCTCTCCAAAAGCTTTCGTGTAAAACTACCTATGTCGCGATCAAGCGAGGGCAGCTGGTCGCCAGCGGAATGAGCTTGCCCCTGTTTCACGAATCCCATAGCCGAGGCCATCAGGCCGCTTTCCCTTGCTGAGCAGCGGCCCAATTCTTCTCGAACGTCATGGGGCTGACGTAGTTCAATGTCGAATGTAGCCGGCGAGCATTGTAGAAGCCGAGCCAATCGACGATTTCATCCATCGCCGCACGCCGTGTCGCGAAGTGCCGACTGTGCAGTCGTGCGACCTTCAGCGAACCCCATAGGCTTTCGGTTGGCGCATTATCCCAACAATCGCCGCGCCGGCTCATCGACGAACGCATGCCGTACGCCTTGAGCGTGTCCTGGAAGAGCCCGCCGCAGTACTGGCTGCCACGGTCGCTATGCACAATCACGCCGGCATCGGGGCGACGCCGGAACCATGCCATGCGCAGCGCATCGGTGACCAACTCGGCCTTCATATGCGGCTGCATCGACCAGCCCACCACCTGCCGGCTGAACAGGTCGATGATGACGGCCAGGTACAGCCAGCCCTCGGCCGTCGCTACATAGGTGATGTCGCTCGTCCAGACCTGATTCGGCGCTGCCGCCGTGAAGTTGCGTTCCAGCAGATTCGGTGCGACGGGCAGGCCATGCTTCGAGTTCGTCGTCGCGATGTACTTGCGCTTGTGCCGGGCACGCACGCCGTGTTGCGCCATCAGCTTGCGCACGCGCTCCTTTCCCACGCGTACGCCGCGCGCAACCAGCTCCTTCCACATGCGCGGCCAGCCGTATTCGCCCTTGACCTCCGCGTGAATCGCCTTGATGTGCGCCAGCAGCGCGTCGTCGCTCACGCGGCTGCGCTGCGGCTTGTCCTGAGTGGCGCGTTGTCGCCGCTGATGAAAGCCGCTGGGGCTGACCTCCAGCACCTCGCATAACACCGAAATCGGCCAGTGGTGACGATTGCGTTCGATGAACGCGTACTTCACGTCGAGTCCTTCGCGAAGTACGCGCACGCCTTCCTAAGAAACTCCCCCGCGACCCAGCGTATCCTGCGGCTGAAGCGCAAATCCGAACTGGGCCGCACGCCGGTGAAGCTGTTTGATGACTCGGTCGCGGTATTGTTGCTCGTAATGGTCCGCGCCGGGGTCCCGGTAGTCCATGCCATATCGCATTGCGTTGTAGAACAGGACGGCAATTTTGCGCGCTGTCGCTGTCACGGCCTTGGCGTTGCCGATACGGCCGGCAAGGCGGCGGTAGAACGCGCCGAGTGCAGTGTTGCTCCGCCCTACGGCAACGGCTGCAAGCCGGAGCGCGACGGTGAGTCTGCTGCTTGTCTTGCGCGTATGCGCTGACAGAACCTTGCCGCCGCTGATTTTGCAGCCGGGCGACAACGTCAGCCAGGACGTAAAGTGTTTGGCCGTGCGCCATCGGCTCAGGTCCGTGCCGCACTCACCAATCAGGCGTAGCGCCAGGAACGGGCCGATGCCGTGGATTTGGGTCAAATCCGTGCCCGTGAGCTGGTACAGGGCCGAGCGCACGTCGAAGTTCGGATCGCTGGGCTGTCTGCCCCGAAGCTTGGCTTTCGGGAGCGGCGCCTCCGGCATCGACTTGTCAATATTCAGGCCCGCCACAGCGCGTTCGATTTCGAGATCGCATTCGTCGATGCACTGTTGGTAGAAATCATATAGGGCAAGCGCCTGCCTCAGGGCGAACACATGCTCGGGCTGGTAATTTCCAACCAGTGCGCTGCGAATTGTTTCGAGGCTTTCCTTGCAGCGGACGTCGCGCATTGCCGCCAGCTTGTCGGGGTCGCGTTCGCCTCCGACGATGGCGCGGATGATCCTCAAGCCGGTGACGCCGGTGATCGAGGCGATGACATGATGAAGCTGAATGTTCATGAACGTCAGCGCCTTCTGCATGTGCTGGATGTGCGCAGCCGCGTAGTCGGCATGCTTCTCGCGTGCGCGCAGATAGGCCCGTAATTCCGCGATATCGCGGCCAGGACGGAAACTGGCACGCAATAGCCCGCAAGCATGCAAACGCTGTAGCCACTGCGCGTCGTTGACGTCGCTCTTGCGACCCGGGACGGCGCGTGCCTCTCGGGCATTCGCCAGAATGACCTCAAGTCCATGTGTCTCAAGAACCTCGTAGGCGGCAACCCAGTACACGCCGGTGGATTCCATCACGACCGTTTTCACCCCGATCGCAACGAGCCAGTTGGCCATGCGTTCCAGATCGCCGGTGAATGCCTGAAATGTCTGCACCGGTTCGTCGCAAAGATCCGGGCTGACGGCAACGACATGGAATCGTGAGCCGATATCAATACCGGCAGCGAATGGATGAATGATCGGAAGCCCAGTGGGCTTGGACCTCAAACGCTCTTTGGGCATGCTCCACCTCCTGAAGAGTCACGCGCAGGACGGGGAGTCGGATTTGATCAATTTCCTAAACGGGGTCGCCCGGAGGCGCCGCCACAGATGAGTCCGCAACCTCCCCTGGGCCAGGTTTTTTGACGGGGTTTCGTACCTCCAAGAAGCAAACGGCCACAGTCTCTGCGTGCATGCAGTGTACTCGCCTGGAGTTTCTACTCATAAGGGCCACGGGCAACCGTGTGGAGCGGTTTTTTAGGATGTCACGCTCCATCTTCAGGCGCGCCACTTCGGCACGAAGTCTCGACAATTCCATCTGCTCCGGACTCACCGGCTTTGTACCGGCTCCGCCGAGCTTTCCTTCCTGCTCAGCCTTGACCCAGTTGGAAATCGACTGCCCTGGCACGCCCAGCGCCGCGGCCGCCGCCGCAACGCTCTGGCCGGCCCTGACCAGCCGAACCGCTTCCAGCTTGAATTCGAGCGTGTAGCGCGCCCGCTTCGTCTTGCTCATCTTCTTGACTCTCCTTGCTTGAGTTTAAACGCTCAGCAAGGGATTCGTTTTTCGAGGGCAAGCTCAGAACGTCGTTGGTTATCAGAAAAAGAGAGACCCGTGGGACGTCAAGGTAAGAACGTTGCCATACGAGTTCCGCATGCAGATCGCTCCGCGGTTTGAGCGTCCCGACAGTGACGTCGAATCGAAACGTCGGCGTCACGCCCGAGCCTGCTGGAACGCGGACGGTGCGGGTGACCGAACCGGTATGCTTCGTGATCCAAAAGCCTAACGATCAAGGGCTTAATGAAGCACCGGGCGCCCTCAACAGCCGCCACTGGCACGCGCCGCCGCACGCTCAGAGCACTGCTCGCCGCGTCGCAACACGTGAGTTGCTTGATCTTTACGACAAGACCGTTTAGCTTAGATTCTGGTGAGCGCTCTCAGCGCGTCTTCGCACCGCCCTATCCCCGCCATTTCTCTTTTCCTCCGTGGAACACCGTCCACGGATAGCAGTCGTAGTTCCCTTTTGAATCAACAAAGGAGGCCGACATGCTTAGTCCTCATGAAATTGCCGCGCTACTGTTGCTTGGCGACACGCAAGAGATCGATGACCTTGAACCCGAGCAGCTGGAGGGCTTGCTGGTGAACAAGCTGGTCACGATGGAGTACGGTACCTGCCCTCGCCTGACGGGTCAGGGGCATTCGATGCTTGAGGTGGTGCGCCGCATGCGGTGAGCGTTGGTGGTGCGATAGGCCGCGGAATCGCAGCACTGCGATTCCTGCACCGCTTCGCGGCTGGGTAGCCAAGGGCGGAGTGTGTTGGACTCCAGGCATCACCCTCTCGAGATGCAGGCACCAAGGGCTTCCGCTGACCTTAACTCGGCGCCCCGGCCATGCTCTGAGCCCATTCAAGTATCGGCTCGAACCGAGATGGCAGCAGTTGCTGGGCCTCCGCAAATGTAACCCAGCGAAACTCGTGGTGCTCTGGGCGTCCTAGCTCAGCGCTAATCGGCAAGCTCACGTCACCGCTTGGTGACACCGCAAGATAGAATCGCACAGTCTTGCCGTTCGCATAGGGTTCCGTTTCGCGATAATCCTCCCCCCAACGAAGCTTAAGCGTTGACAAACCGGTTTCCTCCCTGGTTTCACGCATCGCGGCCGGTAATGGCTCTTCGTCGTGCTCTGGCATGCCTTTGGGCATGTCCCAATTCCGATATGCGCGTAGGACCAGGCAGTGCCATTGACCAGCAATAGGTCGGAGCACAACCAGACCAGCAGATCGCTTAATGGGCCTCATTGTCAATTTCACCCACTCCCCGCATAAGTTATGCGTACTCGACAACATCGGCGGCGTCATTCGAGCGATTCCGGACCACGGACCGACAACCCCGCTTCAAACGTGTTTTGCGCTGGCTTGAAAAATACAAAATCTGTCGAAATCGAGGCCGACTACTTACGTTGGACACTTCGCAGAAACGGGTACGCTTGGTTGCTGAATGAGGCAAAGAGGCATCCAGCTTTTACAGTTACGGTCTGATTACGCCTGATCAGGCCTGCCCTATCAGCACACCCCATCAAGGGTAAAGTTCAGTCCGCCGGGAGATTGATCACCTGGGATTCTGGAATGGTGGGCCTCCCATGAGTCGAACACGACACAAGACGACTCCACATCTTCGGGCGATCGGCTGGCTGGCAACATCGCGTACCCCCAGCCGAGGCAATCAATCAGGCGGCCACTGCAGACGATGCCGCCGGCGCAACCGCCTTCTTTGCCGGGGCCCGCTTTTTCGTCACGGCTTTCACTGCGGCCGTTTTCGGAGCCGCTTTCTTCACTGTGACCTTATTGCCGGCCACCGCCTTCTTTGTAGGCGGCTTCTTGGCGGCCACCTTACCAGCCGTTGCCGTCTTCGCACCGGAGGCCTTAGCCTTCTTTGCAGCTGCCTTGTCCTTTGCAGCCTGCTTTTCAAAGCGAGCTGCAGCCTTTGCGGCCTCCGTTGCCTTGGCGACCTCACGCTTTGCTGCTTCGATCGCCTTCTTCGTGTCGGCACGCAGCTTCAGCAAACGCTTCTTAGCAGCCTGCGCCTCGCGCGCGAGCACGCTGGCCTTCTTCGTCGGCACGGCAAGCTTCTTTGCGGCAGGCTTGACCCGAATTAGTGATTTATTTGCTGCGACCATGTTGGTTATTCATAGTATTGTGGAGTGCGGAGTATAACCTCACGAGTGGGCTACACAATGGAAATCGATATACTCATTACGTTGTGATGCGTCTGGCACGACCTCCTGCACGGTATATCCCCTGGTCGCGGCGCGCTCCTCGAGGCGAGGTGGTAGTTTTTTGCCGAAACAACACGACGTCAAGCATGCTGCGACTTCTCATTGCTTTCCCCATGATTCTAATGGCGACCTCGGCGCATGCGATAAAGTGCCGGAACGCAAAGAGCATCCTGTACATGCAGGATCGCTACTGCCCAGCGGGCTACACTGCCGATGCGACAGCGCCTGGCGGAACAGTTTCGGTCGTCGGAAAGAGTGCGCCGGTCGTGCAACAAGAAAGCGAGTTCCTCCAGCGTCGCGCGACCGAAAACAACCAATATCAGGTGCAGATCGCTCATTCACAGGCCGTGGAAGCGCAGCAGCAAACGAGTAACGCGACCCTGTGTTCGTCATTGGCGAGCCGGGCGAGATCTTTGGAATCCGCGATGCGGCAACCGAATAGCCCACAGTGGCTGGACAATCTGAAGCAGCAACATCGGAGCATTCGAGACGCGCAATACCGAAACAAATGCTAACCGGGGAACGGAACCTCCGTTCCGGTATGAGAAGGACGTTATTGTCTTCGATAAGCACAACGTTATCGTGTCTTATCGCCGCGGTCAGCAACGCTGGCGTCACCTTCTTCCCCCGGGCATGCACAGCAACCGTTCTTAAAACGGATGGCAGAAGTGCATTGGCAATACCGGGTGCTCAACACACATCGGTGAGAAGACAAACGTTGGATGGCGGAAATCCGCGTTCCTCTGTGCGCTATCGCCCATGTCTTCGGCCATAGCGACTCGGTAACTCAGATCCGCATCTACTATTAGGGTGCCGCATCTCTCCAAGTTCGGCGGCCTTCGCGCAGGCTTCGGTGAGGATCAGCATCGATTCTGGCGGTGCCAGTCGAATTGCGGTTTCTTTGGCGGCGTTATTCCGGTCGGTGACCACTGAACATTTCGTATAAAGGAGCAAAAGACATGGGAGCCCCAGTTGCCGTAACAAAGTTTGAAGTGAAATCCCACGAGTCACCCGACGAGGTTCGCGCCCCTGCGAAAACTCGGATCGAAGTCGTCCAACTCGAAGGTTTCACGGTCGGACGATTCAATTTTGAACCCGGATGGCGGTGGTCAGAGTGCATCAAACCTGTCGTGCACACCGACCAGTGCCAAGCCTCCCATGTGGGCTATGCGGTATCCGGACGTCTCACTGTTCGCATGAAGGACGGCACCGAAAAGACAATAAAGGCCGGCGATTCATACACTATCCCACCGGGACACGAAGCCTGGGTTGAAGGTGACCAACCCTTTGTCGCACTTGAGGTGATGTCCGCTGACACTTTCGCCAAGGCGTAAATAGGAAACACGTGGTCCCTGGGTCCCGGCCAAAGCGCCGGGACCAGGGATTTGTGAGAAAGCCTGCCAGCGGCGGCCTTGTGCAGTTCTGCGGTACTGCACGCTTGCATGCCGTACAGCTAACTGGAAATCGGATAGGCCGTAGCCGGCCAGGGAGCGACGTGCGACGTCGCCCTGACCGTGCCATTCAGACGACCGCTTCACCCTGCGGCAAGAGCCACTGAGCAGCCGGTGAGAAGCCTTGCAACGAGAAGTGCGCAAAATGGCGCCTGCGGAGCAGTCCAGCTAATTTCAGTTCTAAGACGGCCGAGCGGCTAGGAAGCGTTAGACAGCATGAGCGATGGGATCCACGTGGCACCCGAGGTCGGCGAGGCGTTTGAGCAGGCGGCGGATGGTCTTCTCGGCGTGATGGCGGTCGAAGTAATCAGGGCCGAGGTCGGCGTACTCAACGCCGTCCCGGAGCATGTGGTAAGCGGCGGTGAGCATGGAAGCAGCAACCGCGAGGATGGCCTTCTTGGCGCCGCGCCGGGCTTTGATGCGCAGGAACTGGGGAGCGCAGATAGCTGGTCTTGACGCGCACCGCGGCCCAGGCAGCGGTCACCAAAGCGGTTTTGAGCCAGGTGCCGCTCTTGCGCACCCGCGTGCTGCGCCGCTTGCCGGCGCTCTCGTCATTGCACGGGCACAGGCCCGCCCAGGACACCAGATGGCCGGCATCGGGAAAGCGCGTCATGTCGACGCCGATCTCCGCCAACAGGACCTTCTATGAGGGCGAGGGTGTCAACCCCGGGGATCGTGGTCAGCAGGCGGGCGCGCTGTTGGATCGGCGCTAGCGCTTTTCCCACGACTGCGTCGAGCTCGGCGAGCGTGTGCTCCAGTGCGCCGATGATATCCAGGTGCAGCTTGAGCATCGTGCGATGGTGTTCGCGTCCGTTCAGGGCCTCGCGCAACTCCGCGTGTTTTTTTCGGGCGTTGCCTTGGGCGAGCGCGGCAAGTCGCTCGGGGTCGGCCTCGCCATCGACGATGGCCTTGAGCATGGCACGGCCGCTGCGTCCGAGTACATCCGAGAGCACGCTGCCCAGCTTAAGGTTGGCGTCTTCGAGGACTTTCTGGATACGCAGGCTGTGTTGGGAGATCTCGCGTACGAGTTGCTTGCGGGTGCGCGTGAGATCGCGCAACTCCTGGGTGGCGGCCGGTGGCACAAAGCTCGCTCGGATCAAGCCATGGGCGAGCAGATCGGCAATCCACATCGCGTCATTGACGTCGGTCTTGCGCCCGGGCACGTTGCGAATGTGCTGGGCGTTGGCCAGCACCAACTCAAAGTCGCCCTCGAGGATGTGCCACACCGGCTTCCAGTACACGCCGGTGGCTTCCATGGCCAAACGGGCTCGGAGCACCAAGCGCAAGCCGACCTCGTTACCGACACCAGCTACGATCTTATCCCTGTCTAAGCGCAATTCACCGGCCCAAAGCCCGCTTCATCCTTCGGGGTCGGGCGTGCCCGATGGACAACTGTTAACGCTTCAGTGGCGTGGTCAGCACGGTCTCATTCGTGTCCACGACGAACATCGCAAGCAGCTTGGCGGGCTCGGTCTTGCTCGCGTTGGCGCTGACGTCGTGCCGGTCGCCAGGCATTTCGGTGAAATTCTGCCCCTTCGTGAAGGTGCGAAGTGGTCCGCCGTTGAGTTGGTTCAGCACGGCGCCTTCCAGCACCGTTGCGTAAATCATTGCTGACCTGGCGTGTGTATGCGCGGCGTTGACGGCGCCCGGCTCATACTCCACCAGTACGCCCTTGACACTCTTGCCCGGCATGCTAGGGATTTCCTGCTGGTACACGAGCGTGACTTTGACGCCCGTGGAGGTGGTTGCCAATCCTTGCACTGGCACAGTTGCCTGATGGCCGGAATGGTCTTGGGCGAGGGCTGCCGGCAAGGGCAGGGCCGCAAGGACCAACGAGGCGAGAAGGAGCTTCATGTTGTGTCTCGGGTGGATGTAGTTATATCGCTCTGAGTCGATATCAAGTCGCGAGCTACCTGCCAAATTTATGGCTTACCCCACATGAGCGCGCGCGAGCCACTGATCGAGACTGATGCGGCCTATCCGCGCGTCGCCCAGCGGCACGAGCGATAGTTCCTCGACATAGCCGCCGTAATATCGCGCGTCGCGATCGGTCACGACGGTGCGCGCGTCGCCCGCTGACTTCAGATAGCGCGAAACGATCTCCGCGAAGGACGCGCGGTCCGGTCCGGCGATGTCGATGGTGCCGTTTAGCGGCGCCGCGAGCGCGACCTGTGCAAGCGCCGCCGCGACGTCATCCGCAGCGATCGGCTGGAACATCCCATCACCAACGCGCACAGTGCCGCCGTCCGTGCCGTAATCCGCGATGCCGCCAATGAATTCCATGAACTGCGTGGCGCGCACGATCGTGTATGGCACGCCGGCCGCTTCTATCGCCTCTTCCTGCGCGACTTTGGCAGTGAAATACGCGTTCTCCGGCATGCGGTCGGTGCCGACGATCGACAGCGCGACGTGATGGCGCACGCCCGCGGCCACCTCGGCCTTGCCGAGATTGCGTGCCGAGCTGCGGAAGAAGTCGAGCACCGCTTGTGGCTCCCAAGACGGCGCATTCGTCACATCCACGACGACATCCGCATTCACCAGCGCATGGCTCAGGCCTTCGCCCGTCACCGTGTTGACACCGGTACGCGGCGATGCGGCGACAGCCGTATGGCTTGCCTCATTGAGCAGCGCGACAAGACGTGAGCCGATCAGCCCAGAACCACCGATTACAACGATCTTCATGGCAGATTCTCCATATCAGGGTAAAGGAACGCGCTGCGCACCTGGTGTGGGGGGCATCACAAAAGTGCCTGTCACCGTCGCATTGCTTGAAGTCATTGTGGAACAATCATGCCCTATGGATAAGAGCCAAGAATTGACCATTCGACTAGTCCAAGTTTGTTTTGCACCCTGTTTGCCGGTGAGAATGTCATGACGTTACGCAACCCCACGTTGGCCATTGAGATCGACCGCCAGAAGCGGTTGCCGATCTATCTGCAGATTTGCGAGCGTTTCAGGACGGCGATCGCCGCGGGACATCTTCGTCCGGGTGACCGGGTCCCGGCGTTACGCGGCCTCGCGACGCAGTTGAATACGGCGCGAGGCACCGTCGAGCTGGCCTACACGATCCTTGTCGACGAGGGCTACCTGCAGATGCGTGGCGCTGCCGGCACCTTTGTATCGCCTTCGCTATCGGAATCCCTGAAGCAAGCGGCACCTGCAGGCCGCCAGGATGCAGCTGATGCGCCGGGCGCCGAGGGCGCGGGCGCAGCGAAGACGCCAGCATCACCCAGCGGCCCGCCGACGACCCGCCAGCCCGCGATCGCGGTCGCCCTGAGCGGCGAGCCGCGACCCTTGCAGCCAGGACTGCCGGCGCTTGACGCATTTCCGCGCAAGATATGGAGCCGGCTCGTTTCGCGGCGTGCGCGCGGCGGCGAACGCATGCTGCTTGCCTACCCGAATCCGGTGGGTTATCTGCCGCTGCGCGAACATATCGCGACCTATCTTGGCCTGTCGCGTGGTGTCACCTGTCTGCCCGATCAGGTTTTCATTACCAGTGGCTACCGTGCGACGCTCGAACTGGTATTGCGCAGCCTTGCGAGCCCCGGTGATCGCATGTGGTTCGAGGACCCCGGTTATCTGCTTGCGCGCAGCTTCCTGGCTGAGACCGGCGTGCAACTCGTCCCGGTGCCCGTCGACGAAGAAGGCATCGATGTCGAGCGCGGCATCGAACGGGACCCGGAGGCGCGCTTCGCGATCGTCACGCCATCGCATCAGAGCCCCTTGGGGAACACACTGTCGCTTGCAAGGCGCATGGCGTTGCTGGCTTGGGCAGAGGCGGCATCTCGCTGGATTATCGAAGACGATTACGACAGCGAGTTCCGCTACCTCGGCCGACCCTTGCCGGCCTTGAAGAGCCTCGACCGGCATGATCGCGTGCTTTATTGCGGCACGTTCAGCAAAGTGATGTTCCCCGGTCTGCGGCTCGCCTACACGGTGGTGCCGGAGCGCGCGGTCGAGCGCGTTGCACGGGTGGCGTGCAGCATGAATGCCGGCGCGCCAACGCTGTTTCAGGCGGCGCTGGCAGATTTCATTGAACAGGGGCATTTTGCGCGGCATGTGAAGCGGATGCGCACGTTGTATGGACAGCGGCGCCTGTTGATTGCGCAAGCCTTGAAGCAGACGTTCGGCGAACAGCTAACCGTTGAATTGCCGTCCGGCGGCATCCAGTTCGCCGTGCAATTCGCCGAGGTCGCCCATGGTCCGATCGACGATGTCGCCGTCGCCTCGCGTGCCCGCCAGGTGGGACTTGCAGTGCTGCCGCTTTCGATCTGGTATGCGCACGGCCGTATGCGCGACACGCCGCGTGGCCTGGTGATAGGTTTCGCGAACATCGCCGATGCGTACGAAGCGGGCCGTCTCGCGCGTACGCTACGGGCATGCCTTGATGGCTGACCTGCGCGCCATGTAGCTGCTCGGGCGTCTTCCGCGCACGGAGGCGTCGCACATACCCGCCGGCTAGCCAATGAGATAGTCCACCTGGTGACGGGAGATCCTGACATCGCCCAGTTCGCGCTTGATCCTCAGGTGGTCAGGATGGCTGGCATACGAGTCTAATGCCTCCTGGGATTCGAACTCCGTGTAGAGGACCACATCGCACGCGTAGTCGATGCGACTGACGTCGGCGCCCACCTCCAGAACCGTCAGACCCGGGATGACGCCAACCAGTCTGTGGAATGCCGACTGTATGCGACGCACACCCTCGCATTTTTCTTCCGGCGTCGAACCCTTCACCTTCCACATCACAATATGTTTGATCATCGTTATCCACCCAATGGATTTGTACCGTTGAGACGAGCCGCATTGCAGCCGCCAGAACCTCGGTCAGCGTTCAACGCGCGATTCGGTTCGCAAGCCAGCGAATGAACGGTGCCGCGGCCACGACGACGGGCAGCATCGCCACCCACGAATACAAGTACGCACGCAGCCAGTGCGAAACAAAGGTTCCCTCCGCCACGAACTGCATGCTTGCGATCGCTGATGCGACCGCACACGTGACGCCAGCCTGTATCGCGCCAAACGCAAAGTGGTTGTATTCCTTTGGGAGCTTCCACATCTCGTACCTTTTAATATTTGGGTGAGCTGGGCGAAAACCTGCGGCGCTGCCGCGGATTGCGCAGGTGACGGTCAAGCGTTACGCCGGCGTCAGACCGGCCGGCGGCCCTCCCAGGCGTTCTGCAGTAACTCCCGGATCGCGCCGGCTTCGAGCGGACGCGGATTCGGGTATTGGTTCTGCAAAGCGATTTCGCACGCCTTGTCCAGTTCATCCTCCCGCATGCCGATTTGATGCAGGCCGAGCGGAGCGCCAGTCGTACGTGCCAGATCGAAAGCACCTTGTGCCGCATTGGCTGCGCCCAGCGCCTGTGCGATGTCAGCCATGGCGCCCGGCGCCGCCTTCGCGTTGTAGGCAAGCGCGTGCGGCAGGATGATGGCGTGCGTCTCGGCATGCGGCAGGTTGAAGCTGCCGCCGAGCGTGTGGCAGAGCTTGTGATGCAACGCCACGCCCACGCTGCCGAGCACTGCCCCGCACAACCACGCGCCGTACAGCGCTTGCGCGCGTGCCTGGTGCAACGCGGCCGTATCCCGATCGTTGACGAGCACCGGCAGCGCCGCAGCGATGGCCCGTATCCCCTCCCTTGCCATCAGGTCCGATATCGGGTTGCGGTCATGCGCGTACAAGCCCTCGGCAGCGTGCGCGAGCGCGTTGATGCCACTGGTGACGCTGACCGAAACCGGCAGCGAGTAAGTGAGCTCAGGGTCATAGATGACGGTGCGCGGCAGCACTTTCACGTCGGTGCCTGTGCGCTTCAGGCCCGCATCGGTGAGGCCGTAGATTGCTGTCATCTCCGAACCGGCATATGTGGTAGGAATCGCCAGCACCGGCAGGCCCATCTCGAGCGCGATGGCCTTGGCGAGCCCCGTAGTCGAGCCGCCCCCGATCGCCACCACGCTGTCGGCGCCCAGCTCGAATGCCATCGTGCAGGCCGCGCGCGCCGTCTCGACCGGCACGTGCATCACGGCACGGTCGAAGATGCCGACAGCGCGAGCGCCGAGCAGCTCCACCACGTGCTCAGCCAGCGGGCGCTGCTCGGGTGTACTGAGCACCAGGACGCTGGACGCACCCAGCGTGTCGATTTCCTTGCCGGCCTGCCGTATCGTGCCGGCGCCGAAGACAATGCGCTGGGCGCGGGTGGAGTACTGGAATGCGTTCATCGTATGGTCTCCAATGTTGCTCGGTATGGTTCAGGCCAGTCACAGCGATATGCGGGCCATGGCCCAGATCCGGTTGCCCTCAGGGCGATTGCGCGCGCCGAACTCGAACTGCCCCTTGAGCGCGAAGCTGACCTTGTCGGTGAGCTGGAAGCAGATATCCGGCCCCAGCGCCGTGACGCGGCCACGGTTGCCGTTGCCGTTGACGCGCGCGCCGTTCTGCGTGTCATCAGTGGTCTGGACGTAGTAGTAGCCGTTCAGGCCCAGCGTCAGCCTCGGTGTGACGCGGTAGCCCGCACTGAATTCGATGGTGGCTTCGTCGCCCGATTGATAGTTGGTGGCGTCGTTGCGGGTGTTGAAGCCATACCGGAACTTGGCGCTGATGTCGACATTGGGCGTCGGGAGCCAGGTGAAGGCGTAGCTCGGCGCGATCTGGTAGTAGTTACGGCCGATATTGACCGGGTCATGGACATCGTAGGCGCCGGTCTTGAGGTGGAATTCGACGCCCGCCATCTGGTGAAATGCGCCGCCGTGCCAGCCGAGGATCACCGGCGCCAGCGTCATGTCGGCCAGGCCGGTCTTGTTGCCGCCTTTGTCGAGCGGCGGCAGCGGTGATGCCCTGGCAACCGACATGTCGAGATTCGCCGAGACGATGGGCACTACTACGCGCGTCTCGAGATTTGCGCCGAACACCCTGACGCCGGGCCAGACATACGACAGCCGCGGCGCCAGTGCATCAAGGCGCAGATGAAAGCCAGCCAGCTTGGGGTAGTCGTGGCCGGTATTGTCCTTGGAACTGCCCGCATCGTAGTGCTGGTAGAACAACAGCCAGTTGGCGCCCTCGGGCAGCATCAGGCCGGAATACAGGTTGTCGACCCCGATGGGGTAGGAGTTACCGCCGCCCTCGGTCGCGCGTGCCGGTACGGTGCCCCCCGCCGCGCACGCGGCGACGAGCGCCAGCCGCCCGAACTGGACTGGCATCGGCGTGCGTGCCCGCCGGACCTTCGTGCCATCTATCGAACCCATTTGCCACCTCCGAAAGACCGCGTGAAACACCGGGCCGGCTGGCGCGGTGCGTGGTTGCAGCCGCACCGCCCGCCAGGGCGGCGCGCAGGGTTCCGGTGCTAGCGGGCCGGATTCAGCACGAAGTCGAAGTCGAGCCGGTATGTGCTATCGGGCTGGCGCACCCAGTCGCCGATCAGGGACTTGCGCACGCCGAATACGGCGTCGGAATCGAGATACCTGTCGCCGCGCCTGAAGACGTGCGTCACGAGCGTTTCGTAGCCCGGCGCCTTGATCATGAAGTGCAGGTGCGCAGGCCGCCATGGATGGCGGCCGGTGGCGCGAAGCAGCTCGCCGACGGGGCCGTCGTCAGGAATCGGATAGGCCTGCGCCACGACGGTGCGGAAGTGGAAGCGGCCATCATCGCCAGATGTCAGCACGCCGCGGCCCTGCGCCACTTCCAGCCCTTCGTACTGCACGTCATAGCGGCCGTCCGCATCTGCCTGCCAGGTTTCCACAACCGCATCGGCAATCGGCCGGCCGTCCGCCCCTGTGACCCGTCCGTGGACCACGCAGGGCTCCCCCTTGGCGCCGTTCGCCAGATCCGCACCATGCTCGTAGTGCGGCGCGTCCTCGACGTGGAAGGGGCCGAACACGGTAGACTCGGTGCAGCCTTCCGGTTTTTCGTGGTTCATCGCCACCGTCAGCATCGACAGGCCCAGCACATCGCTGAGCAGGATGAACTCCTGGCGCTTGTCGTCGCACTTGTGCCCGGTGGCGGTCAGGAACCGGATACCCTGCTCCCATTCGGCCTCAGTGAGCCTGACTTCGCGCGCGAAGTCGTGCAGGTGCCGCACCAGGCTGGTCATGATCTCCCTGGTGCGTACATTAGGCGTATCGGCCAGGCGTGCAATCACGGCCTGGGTCAGGTTATGCTGGTCGTACTCTTGCATGACGAGACTCCCGGCTAGGCGAGTTTGCAGGCCTGGTCGAACGACAGGCGTGGACTGCGGGTGAACACTTTTTCGGGGTCGCCATGGCCAAGGCCGCAGATGAAGTTCGAGCGGATGCTGGTGCCGGCGAAGAAGGCCTGGTCGACGGCCTGGTTGTTGAAGCCGGACATGGGGCCGCAATCGAGCCCCAGCGCGCGCGCCGCGGCGATGAGATAGCCGCCTTGCAGCGTGCCGTTGCGAAACGCGGTGGTGTTGGCAAATTCCACCTTTTCGTCGCCCTCGAACCATGCCTGGACCGCCGGGTTATGCGGAAACAGCTCCGGCAGGTGCTCATAGAAGCGGGTGTCGTAGCCCACGATAGCGACTACCGGCGCGGCCATGGTCTTCTCGACGTTGCCCGGCGCCAGTGCCGGACGCAGTTTGGCTCTGCCTTCCTCGGTGCGCACGAACACCAGCCGGGCCGGCGAACAGTTGACCGAGGTCGGGCCGAACTTCATCAGGTCATACAGTTCCCGCAGCTTGCTGTCGGGCACCGGCGTGGGCAGCCAGCCGTTCTGGCTGCGCGCGCCGCGGAAGATCTTGTCCAGAAGTTCATTGCTTTGCATCTTGCACTCCTTGCATGGTTCAGGTGTTCCGGCCGGACCGCTCCGGCCGGTAGTTCAGGCGGTCACACGGTCATCGTGCCGCTCAGGGCCAGCTTTTCCTGGTGGCGCGCGGAATCCAGCGCCTGGGCGTAGCCCGCGGTGGCCTTGTATTCGCTCTCATGGCCATCGCCGAGCTCGATGCCACAAACCTTGCGAGCCAGCGTGCCGTAGGGACCCGCGCCCGAAAACTCGGCGCGTTGCATGGTCAGCATGCGGATGGCCTGCAGCGGGGTGCCGTTGAAGTTCTCGAAGACAAACAGACGGTTGCCCCAGTCAGTCAGGAACAGATCGCGGATCACCCGGCCGATCTTCACGCGGTCGTGCGGCTTGCCGACCGGGCCATTGTTCATGCGCTCGAACCAGCCATTGAGGGCCTTGTCGTTCCACTGGTCCTCGCTGGCGAAGATCAGCGCGCTGCGCCCGGAGAGATCGACCAGCTCATAGATCATTTCCGAGAAGTTCTCGAGGTACAGGGCACGGCCGAAGTCGTAGATCAGGATGTTCGGCTTGTAGGCGCCGCCCGGCGTATGGAAGCCCAGCTCTTCGCTGGCGACGATATGCGCCAGCATGGCCTGGTGGAAGCCGATCAGCTTGGCCACGCGAGTCTGCACGGCGGGAATCTTGTTGGTGCCGATATGCTCGGTGATCAGGATCGCCAGGCCGGCCATCAGCTCGGCGCGCACCGACTGGCGGATGAGGGCGTGATAGTGCAGCCAGTCGAACACACGCTGCGGATAGAGCTTGGCGTGCTCGGGATTGCCCAGGTGGAACACGTGCGACCATGGGATGAAGACATTCTCGAAAACAGTCATGCCGTCCAGCTCGTCGCCCTGCGAGGCCAGCGGGTGCTCGATGGGATCGTCCTTGACCACGCTCTCACGGCAGACGATGGTCACGCCCGGGGTGTTGACCGGTGTGGCGGCGAAGATGATCTGGTCGCCCGGGATGCCCGGGCGGAAGAACACCCCGATGTGGATCCAGTCGGCAAAGGCAACGCCGGTACCGATAGCCTTGACACCTGAAACGATGATGCCCTTGTCGTTCTTTTCGATGACGCGCAGGCCGGGCGAGCGCTGCTGGGCATCCGGGCTCGACCGGTCCATCTGCGGGTCGACGAACTGCGGCGCGCAGTTCAGGTCGTGCTTCTTGGCGAAGTTGACGAAGTCGACAATATTCTTCGCCTTGACCTTGCCCTCGGCGCCGATCGTCTGCGTTTCCCACGGCGACGGATCGTCTATGTAGGTCTGGAGTACGTAGTTGTTGACGTCCGGCGTGCGCGGGAACGAAGCACCGGCCATCTCGCGCATGATCGTCTCGTGGTACTTGCGCTTGCGGCGCAACTGCTCCTTGTCGAAGTGGCCGAACCATTGCATGGTGCGGCGTTCGCCGTCGGTGTCGACGAAGGTCATCACGTCCTGCAGGTCGGACCGATGGTGCAGGTCGTAGAAGTCGGCGTGACGCTGCGCGTAGTCCCGCGTCTTGGGGTGCGTCGCGACGTTGTCGATCTTCTCATTGCCGACCCATACATTGCGGCCGTCGTTGAGCGATTCCAGGTACTGCTTGCCAGTGCGAATCATCGCGAGTTCTCCTCGGTTGAGTTTTCGGGGTGTGACAGTCCCTGCCCCGGAGAAGGGCATACGGACACGGGAACGAAATTCGGGTGCTGCCGGGGCGCGCGTCAGGCCGCGACTGGTTGCGTGGTGGCGTAACTGCGGCGGCAGTAGACCAGCGGCGTTTCGTTGCCGGTTTCGACGCCGGCGCTGCCGAACACCCGCGCGACAAAGACGCTGTGGGTACCGATCTCGATCTGGTCGACTACCTTGCAGTCGAGGGCGACCATGGCCGATCTGCTGTAGGGAGCACCGGTTGGAAAAACGTCCCAGCTGTCACCGTCGAAGCGCTGCGCCATCGGTACCGCACCGGCCCCGGCGAACAGCTGGGACACCGCGGTCTGGCTGGCGTGCAGCCAGTTGATGCTGACCACGCCGTTGGACTTGATCACGCTGTTGGCGGCGCTGCGCCGGTTGATGCAGAACAGCACAGTGGGCGGCGAGTCGCTGACCGAACAGACCGCCGAGCACGTGACCCCGGCGCGGCCGCCCGCGCCGTCGGTAGCGATGACGGTCACGGCGGTGACGGCACGCGACAAGGCGTCGCGAAAGCTGGCGGCATCGACGTCGGTATCGGTAATACGACTCGCGACGGCTTCGATGGATGCTGCGGACGACATGGCGATCTCCTCCTCTTGGGGGCCTTTGTCCTCGCGCTGCGACAGGGCGTGGACGAAGTTGCGTCTCTGGAAACCTGCTTTCTGATCTGTGTCAGCTGTGTGAAACTAGACTACTGCCGAGCCGGCCCGTTTGCTAATCACCTCGCGTCATGGACACTATTCCCCAGCGTCATGAAGACGAACTCAGCCTGAATCACCTGCTGGTGCTTGAAGTGCTGCTAAGCGAGCGCAGCCTCACCAAGGCGGCGCGCGTGCTCAATCTGACCCAGCCAGCGCTGAGCAAGACGCTGGCGCGGCTACGCCTCTTTTTCGGTGATCCGCTGTTCGTCCGGGTGGGCTTGCGCATGGAGCCGACACCCAAGGCACTGGAGCTTGGCGAGCCGGTGCGGGCCATTCTCCAAAGCGTGCGTGCGCTGCGCTCGGACCATGTCAGCTTTGATCCACGCACCACCCAGCGCAGCTTCAGCTTCTTCCTGCTCGATGCCGGCGCCTCGCAGATGCTGCCGCTGCTGCTGAGCCGGCTGGCGGAGGAAGCGCCGGGCATCCTGGTGCAGGCGGTCAACGCAGATGCCACGCATCTCGATATCTGGCTCGAGAACGGTCTTGTCGACCTGGCGATCGGCTCGTTCCCCAGCCTGACACAGAGCATCCGCCGCCAATTGCTATGGCACGAGACCTACGGCGCCGTCGTACGCAAGGATCATCCGCGGCTGGCACAGCTTGGCGTGCCGACTGCCTTCGTAGCCGAGAAGCATGTGCTGGTCTCCGCGGTCGGTACCGGCCACGAACACCTCAGCGTCGAGCGCGCCATTGAAGCCGCCGTCCCGCATACCAACATCGTCTGCCGCGTGCCGAGCTTCGCCACTGCGGCCCTGATCGCGCGGCATTCGGACGCCGTGGCGATTCTGCCGCTGACGCTGGCGCGCGCGCTATGCGAGGATCTGGATCTGGCGGTGGTGACGCCACCGCTGACGCTACCCGGCATGGATATCGCCCAGCACTGGCACGATCGCGTGCACCGGGAACCGGGCAACCAGTGGATTCGAGCGCTGGTGCACAGGCTGTTTGCCCGCCACGATGCCGTGGTGGGCGCGGCTGCCGGGCCGGACGTGGAGGGATGAGCGCTGGTTATAGTCGTCATGACGGTAAGGGATTGGCGTCCTGCGCCGTCGCCTCCTAGCATGCGGTTCATGACACCAGAGGAGGAGACCATCATGCAGGTGACAAGGCGAGCCGACGCGCTCCGTCTGGCGGCATCCGTTGTTTCGATCGGCACGTTCGACGGCGTGCACCGCGGGCACCGCGCCGTCCTGGCTGAGCTGCGCGCCACCGGGCGTTCGCTCGGGCTGCCGACCGTGTTGCTGACTTTCGATCCGCATCCGCGTGCGTTCCTGCAGCCGCAGAGTGCGCCCCGCATGATTTCCACCGTAGATGATCGTATCGCGCTGCTGGCGGAAAGCGGCGCCGTCGACCACTGCCTGGTGCTGCCGTTCGACCGCGCCCTAAGCGAAGCGAGCGCGGATGATTTTGTGCGTGGATTGCTGCTGGCGCGTCTGGGCATGCGGCGCCTCGTGGTTGGCGCGAATTTTCGCTGCGGACGGGGTCGGCAGGGTGATGTCGATTACCTCGGCCTGCTCGGTAAGGCGCACGGCTATACCGTCGAGCCGGTGCGGCTGCGGGCCACCGATGTCGCCGGGGCTGGCGTGCGCTGTTCATCCACGGAGGCCCGCCGCCTGATCCAGAGTGGCGACGTGCACGCTGCTGCCGCATTGCTGGCGCGTCCGCACGAGATCCGCGCCATGGTTGTGGCCAGGAGGCCCTCCCGCGCCAGCAGCGCGGCGGAGATTCGTCTTCCGGAGGGCATCTGCCTGCCGCCTGTGGGGCAGTATGCCGGCGCGGTCCGAGCCCAGGTTGGCACCCGGCACTGGCGCCCGGCGCTCGTGCATCTGGCAGGCGCGAGCGGCATGGCGAACGTATTCAGCGACGCGCAGTTCGCGCCGACACCCGGCAGTGCGGTGTCAGTGCGTTTCTTCAGCCCGGCGCCGGCGAGCGCATGAAGCTCGAATGCAAGGAGCGGTCCGGCGGATCGCCCTCTTTCACTCCAGCTCGCGCTATCAGGCCACGACGATACGCTGGGGATCGGCCAACGCAAATGCTTCGGCACGATCCGCGCTCGGGGGATAGATCCACTCGGTGTTTATCCGTGTCTTCAGCGCCTTGGCGACACCGCCCGTCATCTTCACCTTGCGATCCCACCCTTCCGTGTAGACAGCGCCCCACGGCCCGAGGTCCAGGCACGTTACATACTTCGGCTGGCTATAAGGAATCGGCGCCTCACCGACAAGGTCTGCCGCCACATTGTGGCCTGCCGAGCGGCCGAGATTCATGGCGTGCTGGCAAGACATCATAGCGAAGTTCCCGTCATCATCGGTAGCGGCATAGGCACAGTCGCCGGTGGCGAACACCCCCTCGACACCTTTGACCTTCAGGTTGCGGTCAACATAAAGCCGGCCAAAATTGTCTCGCTCAGCCGGAATCTGGGCGGTGAGTTCACTGGCGCGGGCGCCCGCTGTCCAGACAACAGTGTCTGCCTCGATGCGCTCGCCGCTCTCCAGCGTGACGCCTTTCGCATCAATGGCCGCCACGCCCGAGCCGAGCTTCCAGGTCACCCCGAGCTCAGTCAGCGCCTGTTTGATCACCGGCCGCGGGCCTTCGCCCAGGTCCGGGCCAATCGCGGCATTGCGTTCAACCATGATCACGTTCACAGTGGCGTCTTCACCAAGGACTTCGCGCAAGCGTGCCGGCAATTCGGCAGCGGTCTCGATACCGGTGAAGCCGGCACCCGCAACCACCACCGTATTGCGCGCAGCACTCTTCGGGCGAGAGGCCAGGCCATGCATATGCGCTTCGAGTTGCGCAGCGTCAGCGACCTGGTCGACATTGAACGCATGCTGGTCCAGCCCGGAAATCTGTGGACGGAATAGCCGGCTTCCTGCAGCGAGAACCAGACGGTCATAACCAATGCGTTGGCGCGATGTATCCGCGCCAACACCGGCAATGCTTACCTCCCGGTTCGCCACATCGATGTGCTCTACCCTGCCTTGGACGAACCTGACGCCGACAGCCTTGAAGATCTCTTGCAACGGCGCTTTCATCCCGTTCGGATTCTGCTCGTAGAGACGAGGACGGACGTGTAGTTCTGGCTCCGGTGCGACAAGGGCGATTTCCACGTCGTTGCGCCCCACGTGATCAAGCAGACGGGCCGCACTCAGCGCGCTCCACATGCCGGCGAAGCCGGCGCCAATGACAAGAATGCGTTTGGACAACTTTCATGCTCCTGAATCAAAACTCGGTTTTCTGTAAGAGGGGCTAACTTCGCTGCTGCGTGGCGTGTCCGGCTGCCGCAAGGAATCCGCACACCCGCCCCGGACGATTACGACGGTTCGGTGGCGCTAGCTGGCAATGGCACATGGATGCCGGCCATCCTGCAGGTTCGCGCGGCGTGTGCGGCGCGACGCTGCACAAGCTCGAGCCAGCCAGTGCTGGCCAAAGGCAGCCGGATCCTGCTGCGCTTTACCGCGAGACGATCGGACGCAGCCGCCGCGTGAGGCGGTTGCGCGCGGCCAAATCGTCAGGCGCTGAAGCCACCGTCGATGGTCAGGCTGGCGCCCGTCACGAAGCCTGCTTCCGGACCCGCGATGTAGGCCACCATAGCCGCAATTTCCTCCGGCTTCGCATGGCGTTGCAGTGCCATCAGGCCATGCAGCGCGACGCCGAATTCGCCGGCTTCCGGATTCATGTCGGTGTTGGTCGGACCCGGCTGCACATTGTTCACCGTAATGCCGCGCGGGCCCAGGTCGCGTGCCATGCCTTGCACCAGGCCCTGCAGCGCGGACTTGCTCATCGCATACGCGCTGCCGCCGGGGAACGGCATGCGTTCGGCATTGGCGCTGCCGATATTGATGATGCGACCGCCCTGCCCCATGTGCGCGAGCGCAGCTTTCGCTGCGACGAAGACGGCGCGGACGTTGACGGCATGCGTCTTGTCGAAGTCTTCCAACGAAAAGCTCTCGACCGGGCCCAGCAGCAGCACGCCCGCGTTGTTCACGAGGATGTCGATCTTGCCGAACTGATGCGCGACGCCGTTGATGGCGTCGGTGAGCACGGCGGGATCCGCGGCGTCGGCCTGTAGCGCCAGCGCACGGCCACCCGCGGCTTCCACTTCTGCTACCAGGGCAGCGGCAGGCGCCACCGATTGCTGGTAGGTGAAGGCGACGGTTGCGCCCTCGCGCGCGAGGCGGCGGACGATAGCTGCGCCGATGCCGCGCGCGCCCCCGGAGACGAAAGCGACTTTTCCTGCAAGGTTTGTCATGCTGAATTCCTTCGGTTGCATGGTGGGCGCGCTATTGGGATAGCGGCCGCTTGACCGGCGCCTGGCCGTTGACGATGGCAACGACCAGCAGTTTCGCCGAGGCTGCCGAGCTCGCGTTGCGTGAAACGAGATGGCGAGTGCCTGGCGGCTCATACCAGCTCTCGCCAGAGCGGTAAATGCGTGGCGGCTGGCCGTCGAGTTGCGAGACCACCTCGCCTTCCAGCACGTAGGCGAAGATGGAGCCTGGGTGCATGTGCGCGTCGGAAGCCTGGCCGGGTCCGTAGTTCACGGTGATGATCTGCGCGGTGTGCCCCGGGGCCTCCGGGATGGCCTGCTTCATCACCGGCACGATGGTTTCCTTGCCGGCGTGACCATCGTGCGCGCTGGCGCGAGTGGCCGGGACGATTGCGGCGGCGAGCATCACGGCTGCCAGGCAGGCGTGCTGGATTCCCTGTCGGATCATGACTGTGTTCATCCCATTCATGCCGGCGTCTTGCGGAACGAAATCGCGAACCGGTTCCACGTGTTGATGGTGGCGACCAGCAGCGTCAGGTCGACCAGCTCGGCGTCGCTGAAATGCGGCCGCACGGCGTCCCACACGGCGTCGGGCACATGGTCCTGCGATATCAGCGTCACGGCTTCGGTCCAGGCCAGCAGCGCGGCCTGCTCGCGCGCGGTGAAGAACGGGGTCTCGCGCCAGACCTGCAGGGTGGCCAGCCGGCGGTCGTCCTCGCCGCCCTTGCGTGCATCGGCGGTGTGCAGGTCGATACAGTAGGCGCAGCCATTGATCTGCGAAGCGCGCAGGCGGATCAGTTCCACCAGCGGCTTTTCCAGTTCGCTCTTGGCGATGCGCTCCTCCAGGCCGAGGACAGCCTTGATGGTGGCGGGGCTGGCCTTGTAAAAATCGAGACGTTGTTGCATGACTTGCTCCTTTTTTCGGTGGGCATGGCGGAGATGCCGCTGCCTTGGAGACAAGATTAGGCGGGCGACTGGTATTTCAAAATTACCACTTTGATGATATTTCCAGGTAACCAGTGACGTACCAGCGCTACATGTGCAAACCATCGAGCACTTCAGCTAGTGTCCTGTTCCGCTGATTCGTTCGCAAAGTCTATTTAGCTTGGCGAGAATCGAATCCGCGGTGGCCGTCCAGTTGAATGGCTTGCAGTTCTGGTTGTAGTGGGCGACGAAGTGATCGATTTTTTGCACGAGTTCCTTGACCGAGGTGAAGGAGCCACGACGGATGGCCTTGTCGGTGATGATCGAGAAAAAGCGTTCGACCTGATTCAACCAGGAACTGTAGGTGGGGATGAAATGCATGTGCCAGCGCGGACGGGCTGCCAGCCACGCCTTGACCTTGGGGTGCTTATGGCTGCTGTAGTTGTCCACGATGCAATGCACATCGAGTTCGGCGGGAACGGCCTTGTCGATCGAACGCAAGAATGCGAGGAACTCTTGGTGCCGATGACGCGGCTTACACTCGGCCAGCACCGCACCGTTGAACACGTTCAACGCGGCAAACAGAGTCGTCGTGCCGTGACGGACATAGTCGTGGGTGACACCCTCGACATAGCCCAGGCCCATGGGCAGCATCGGCTGAGTGCGCTCCAGTGCCTGGCACTGGCTCTTCTCATCCACGCACAGCACCAATGCATTCTCGGGCGGGTTCAGATACAGACCCACGACGTCGCGCAGCTTCTCGATGAAGAACGCGTCAGTGGACAACTTGAAGGTCTCGCTACGATGGGGTTGCAGCCCCAACAGCTTGAAATAGCGATGCACGCTGGTAGGCGAAATGGATGTCTCGGCAGCCACCGCCCGCACACTCCAGTGTGTCGAGCCGTCGGCGGGCTTCGTATGCAGTGTCGTCTTGATGAGTTCCGCCACGCGCTCGTCGTCGATTGTGCGTGGCTTGCCCGGGCGCAGTTCGTCGTACAGGCCATTGATGCGCCGTTCAAGGAACCGAGCGCGCCATTTGCCCACTGTGGCACGCGTGAGTTGCAGCCGTTTGGCAATCTCGCTGTTGGGCTCGCCTGTAGCCGCCGCCAGAACGATGCGCGCTCGCATCACCAACGCAGCCGGGATCGCGCGCGAACGCGCCATCGAAGTAAGTTGGGACTGTTCGTCTTGGCTCAACACCAGTTCTACCTTCGGTCGGCCCATTGGCATGCTGGTATCTCCCGTTCCGTTGATACCAACATCCTACGCAAACATAGATCAGTTAACAACGGAACAGGACACTAGCCGCTGCAGACCGGCATTGATCTCGGTCACCCCGATGCCGCCGTAGCCAAACAGCAGGCCGGCTTGCGGCGCCTGGCCGGTGTACATGCCGGAAATGCCATAGAGCCCTACCGAGGCCGCATTGGCGCGTGCAATCAGCGAGTCTTCGGCAAGGCCGGGACGGAGCAGCGCCACCAGGTGGATGCCGGCGGCACTGGGCAGCGGCCTCAGCCAGGCAGATAAGCCGCCATGCAGATGTGCCAGCAGCGCCTGCCGCCGCGCCGCATATACCTTGTGCATGCGGCGCAGGTGCCGGGCAAATTCGCCGTCGTGCATGAACCGGGCAAGCGCCACCTGGGTCATGGTGCTGCTGTGCCAGTCGATCGCCTGCTTGGCGTGGCGCAGTGCGGCGGTCAGCTCGGCCGGCGGCACCACGTAGCCGATGCGCAGCTCCGGAAAAATGGTCTTCGAGAAGGTGCCGACGTAAGCGACGACATCGCCCTTGTCCAGGCTCTTCAGGGATTCCATCGGCCGCCCTTCGAATCGGAATTCGCCGTCGTAGTCGTCTTCCACGATCAGTGCGCCGTGCCGTTTCGCCCAGGCAAGCAGGGCCAGGCGGCGCTCCATTTCCATCGGCATGCCCAGCGGGAACTGGTGCGACGGCGTCACGTAGACCATGCGCGCGTATGGGGGCAACGCGTCCACGACAATGCCCTTGGCGTCGACTGGCACCGGTACCACCTGCGCGCCGGTAGCGGCAAAGAGTAAGCGCGCCGGCGGATAGCCCGGGTCTTCCGCTGCAATGACATCGCCGGGGCGCACGGTCACGCGTGCGAGCAGGTCCAATGCCTGCTGGGCGCCCTGCGTGACAAATACCTGCTGCCAGGGCGTGAGCACGGCCCGATTGAACGCGAGGTAGCGCGATACCGCCTCGCGCAAGGCCCGCTCACCGACAGGATCGTGATATTCGCCACGGCCGCGCGCCTGTTCGCGCAAGGCATGGTTCACGCAACGCCGCCATGCCTCGAACGGAAAGCGGGCCTTGTCCGTGACGCCGCCGACAAAATCGAACTGTGGTGGCGAGCCCGGCCGGGTCATCGGCATGGCACCGGACAGCATCTCCCAGACGGTGAGCGGCCGGACTGGAAGGCGCGCAGTATCGGGCGAGACGGGCTGCGCCAGCGGATGTGCGGGTGCCTGCGCGAGGCGCGTCATCGCATCGGCCACGAAGGTGCCGTCCCCCGCGCGCGTGCGCAGGTAGCCTTCCGTGATCAACCGCTCGAACGCATCCAGTGTAGTCTTGCGCGATACGCCCAGACTGATCGCCAGCTCGCGCGTAGACGGCAACCGCTGGCCCGCCACCAGGCGCCCCTCCATCACGCCGGCGCGCAGTTGCCGGTAGATCTGTCCCGCCAGGTCGTGGCGGCCATGAAGTGCAAGGTGGATATCCATGACAGGCCATCTCCGCAGGCAGGTATGCCGAGCCGGGCTGGCCGTCTCCCAATGGCCATCCGGAACGCGTCAATTCTAACGGCCGGTGACGGTTTGACGCCGTCCGCTGCTGCCACCAGACTCAGTCCTCCATGTGTCGCTCAGTGCGCAGCCGCCGCGGCGTCGGCGGAGCCGCCCTTCGCCGGCTTCGTGAACCAGATCAGCGGCACGATCGCGACGAAGATCACGCCCGAGATCCAGAAGATGTCGTTCAGGCCCAGCATGATCGCTTGCGTGTTCAGGCTGCGCTCGAAGTACGCCGCGGCCTGGCCCGGCGTGAAGCCCATCGTCGACTGCAGCGTTTCAAGCGCCCTGGCATACAGCGGGTTGTGCACGCTGGCCTGTTCCGCCAGTTGCGCGTGATGCAGGATGGCGCGGTTGTTCCAGCCGGTGGTGGCAAGCGACGTACCCACCGCACCACAGAACACACGGACGAAGTTCGACAGGCCTGCGGCAGCGGGTACCTTCTCGGCTGGCTGACCGGACAGGATGATGGCTGTCAGCGGCACGAAGAAGAGCGCAGTCGGAATGCCTTGCAGCAGGGTCGGCAGCACCAGCGTCCAGGTATCCACACCCGTGGTGTAGTGCGAGCGCATGAAGAACACCACCGCGAAACCCACGAAAGATAGGGTGGCAAGCACGCGCAACTCGGACTTGGGCAGGATCTTTCCTAACACCGGGGCCAGCAGCACAGCGAAGATGCCCAGCGGCGCGGTTACCAGCCCGGCGTTGACGGCGGGATAAGCCAGGTACTGCTGCATCCACTGCGGCAGCACGACCAGGTTGGCGAAGAACACCGCATAGGCGACCGAGATGGCGACGGTGCCGGCCAGGAAGTTACGGCCCTTGAACAGGCGCAGGTCAATGATCGGGTTCGATTCGGTCAGCTCCCAGATCACGAAGAAGATGAAGCTCAGCAGCGCGACAATTGCCAGCCCGATAATGACCGGCGAGCTGAACCAGTCGAGGTCCTTGCCCTTGTCGAGCATGATCTGCAGCGAGGCGACCCAGGTGATCAGCGATGCCAGCCCCACCACGTCGATCGACAGCTTGCGCGTCGGCGTTTCCCGGTCGCGGTAAATCGCCCAGGTGACGGCGGCGGCGAACAGGCCCACCGGCACGTTGATGTAGAAAATCCACGACCACGAGTAGCTGTCGGTCATCCAGCCGCCCAGCGCCGGGCCGGCGATGGGGCCGACGGTGGCGGTCATGGCCCACAGTGCCAGCGCGGTGGCGCTCTTTTCCCTGGGGTACGACGACAGCAGGATCGACTGCGACAGCGGAATCAGCGGACCCGCCACGGCGCCCTGCAGGATGCGCGCGGCAAGCAGCGTGGTCAGGTTGGGCGCGACACCGCACAGCCACGACGACAGCACGAACAGCAGGATGGCGCCGACGAACAGGCGGACCTGCCCGATGCGCTGCGTGAGCCAGCCGGTGAGCGGGATCGCCACGGCGTTGGCCGCGGCGAACAGCGTGATCACCCAGGTGCCTTCGTCGACCGACACACCGAGGTTGCCGGAGATCGTCGGAATCGCCACGTTGGCGATCGATGAATCCAGCACGTTCATGAAGGTGGCCAGGGCCACGGCGAAGCTTCCCATCACGAGTTTGGCGCCGGTGAGCGGGGTTGGCACGAGTGAGGTCTGGGCTTGGGGTTGCATGATGCTTTGCTGACGGGTCAGTTAAATGGACGCGGGCTGACGATCGGCGCCAAGCCGCTCAGGCCCCGGAGGCGCCGGCAGCTTGCGCTGCGCTCTTTGTCGCCGGAGCATGGTGTGCAACTTGCGAAGCTTGCGATGTCTCCCCGACGGTGGACTTGCCATTGGTGTTTTGCGCGATGATCCGCGTGATCTCACGGTCGGCCTCGTCGCCGTAGCGCTGGAACACCTCGGTGCGATAGGCCGTGCGATAGGTGGTGTGTTCTGGTGCTTCCGCGCCCGGGCTCAGGTGCGAACCGGAAGCCTGGCGCGTTTGCACGTCGACCTGCATCGACAGGCCGATCTGGAGGGGGTGCTCGCGCAGTTCCGCCGGATCGAGCTGGATGCGCACCGGCAGGCGCTGCACCACCTTGATCCAGTTGCCGGTGGCGTTCTGCGCCGGCAGGGCCGAGAACGCGCTGCCGGTGCCGGCCGAGAAGCCGACGGTCTTGCCGTGATAGGTCACGCTGCTGCCATACAGGTCGGCATGCAGCTCGACCGGCTGGCCGATGCGGATGCGCTTGATCTGGACTTCCTTGAAGTTGGCATCCACCCACACGCCGTCGAGCGGCACAATGGCCATCAGCGGGTTGCCGGGGGCCACACGCTGGCCCACCTGCACCGAGCGCCGCGCCACGTAGCCGGTGACAGGTGCCGGCAGCGTGTTGCGGGCGTTGGCCAGGTAGGCGTCGCGCACCTTGGCGGATGCGGCCTGCACGCTGGGATGCTCGGCCACGTTCGTCTTGTCCGTCAGTGCGTGGTTCGACGCGAGTTGCTGGCGGGCGGTCTCAAGCGCGGCTTCGGCAGTCTTGACGGCATCGCGGGCATGCGCCACATCTTCCGCGGCAACGGCGCCGGACTCGGCCACCCCGGTACGGCGGCGCAGGTCATCGCGGGCGCGGGCCAGGTCGGCCTGGCGTTGCTGCACGGTAGCGCCGAGCACGTCGTTGTTAATGTAGAGCGCGCTGATCTGGCGCACGGTCTGGCCGAGCGAGGCTTCGGCATTGGCCAGCGCCACCTTTGCATCGGCCGCATCGAGCGTCACCACGGGCTCGCCTGCCTTCACGATCTGCGTGTCGTCGGCGTTCACCGCGATCACCGTGCCGGCGACCTGCGGCGTGAGCTGGACAAGGTTGCCGTTGACGTAGGCATCGTCGGTGTCCTCGTGGAAGCGGGCCACCGTGTAGTAGTAGGTGCCGTAGCCGGCGGCGGCGAGCGCCGTGGTCAGGCCAAGCAGGGCCAGCAGGCGCTTGCGGGTGTTTTTCCTGGCGGGCGCGGCGGCTGTCGTTGCGGTTTGCTCGTCGGCTGGAGTGGTCTTGGTCGTGTCGTTCATGATGTCACCGGTGTCTGGGTCTGATTGCGTTGCGAAGAGATTCAGCGGACCTGGGCCGCTTTCGTGATCGAATCGGAGGTATCGATGAAGCCGCCACCCAGCGCGGCGGCCAGCGCAATCTGCCGGTCGCGGCGATCCATGCGCAGGTTGGCCACCACCTGGCTGCTGCGCAGGGCGTTGGTCTGCGCGTTCAGCACCGTCAGTTGCGTAGTCAGGCCAGCCTTGTATTGCGCCAGCGCCAGGGTCAGGGCGCGTTGCGCGGCGGTGTCGGTACGCACAGCGTTGTCGAGTTGTGCATCGACGGCACGGATGTCAGAGAGCTCGGTGGCCACATCGGTCAGAGCGTTCACCAGGGTTTCGTTGTAGTTCGCGACCGCGAACTCGAAATCCGCATAGCGGCCCTTAAGCTGGGCGCGCAACGCGCCGCCGTCAAAGATCGGCAGGTGGATAGCGGCGCCGGCAGAGGCGGTGCGGCTGGCGGCGCGCAGGAAGCGGCCCCACCCTAAGGCATCCAGGCCGATCATCGCGGTCAGGTTGATGTCCGGATAGAACTCGGCCTTGGCCACCTTGATGTCGTGCAGGGTGGCATCCACGCGCCAGCGCGCGGCAACGATGTCGGGGCGGCGCCCGACCAGGTCGGCCGGCAGGTTGTCGGGCAGGCGGACCTCGTCGCCGGCGCCAAGGCTCGGGCGGGCGATCGCCAGGCCGCGGTCCGGGCCCCGGCCCAGCAGCGCGCCAAGCTGGTAACGGGTGCGCTGGATGGCGCCTTCCAGCGCGGAGACGGCGACCTCACTGGCGGCGAGATTGGCTTCGGCCGTGCGCTTCTCGACTTCGGTCTCCAGGCCCATGGTCATGCGGCCGTTGGTCACGCGCAGCACTTCGCGGCGCTGTTTCACTTCGTCCTGCGCGATGTCGAGCAGCGTGTAGAGGCGGGCCAACCCGTTGTAGGAGCGCGCGATGGCGCTGCTCAGCGTCAGCTTGACCTGCTCGGCCTCGGCTTCGCTTGCGTGCACGCCAGATACTGCGGACTTCAGTGCTTCACGATTCTTGCCCCACAGGTCGAGGTCATATGAGGCGTTGATGAACGCCTTGTTCTCCGACTGCCACGACCCGGCGAACTGCGGCGGTACCATCGCGTTTTCGGTGTAGCGCTGGCGGTTGAACGAATAGCCGGCGCCGACCTGTGGCAGCGTGTTGGCATTGGCGCCTTCGCTGAACGCCACCGCGGAGGCCACACGGGCACGAGCCTTTTCTAGCGACGGGCTGCCTTGCAGCGCTTCGGCAATCAGTACCTTGAGCTGGCCGTCGCCGAACTGGTCGACCCAGTCCGCCGACGGCCAGTGGCCCTGCTCCGCGGGAATGCTCTGTGTCGTGGCGTAGTTGGCGGGCTCGCTGAGCTGCTTGTTGCTCTTGATGCCGGCGTAGTTCGCGCAGGCGCTCAGGACGGCGGCCATCAGCACCGAAAGGGTCGGGCCAGCAAAGCGGCGGAATATGCGGAACGTCGGAAGGGTCTTTTGACTTTGCATTGTCTGACCTGTCAGTTAAATGAGGAAAAAAAGACGCGGTCAAGCGCCAGCGAATTTGATAAGGAGTCGGCGGAACTCGATGAACTCCTCGTGGGTGAAATCCTTCAGCCGCACATTCAGCACCGGCGGCACGATCTCCGGGATTTGCGCCGCCACGGCCTGGCCTTTTTCGGTCAGCGTGAGATTAACCACGCGGCGGTCGCTGGTGCTGCGGCTGCGGGCCAAGAGACCCTTGGCCTCGAGCTTGTCGAGCATGCGGGTCATCAGGCCGGTATCGATGCCCAGTAGCTTGCTCAGTTCGTACGGGGTGGCGGCTACGCCACGATCCAGGGATAGCACGATTCCCATTTGCTGACCGCTGATTTCCAGATCCTGCAACGCCGCATCCAGTTCCATCAGCAGCGTGTTGCGAGCGCGGTTCAAGTAGAAGCCAACGCTGTGTGTGAGCTGGAAGTCTCCCTTCCTGTAATGTTCCATCGGGGCTCTCCGCTATTTGCTGGCCCTAACAATAGCTGACATATCAGATACTGACAAGAAGATTTTTGGGGGACTAAAGTGGGTCACTGCGGATGTGTCCGGTAGCGCACAGCGGTCGCGCGGCGGGGCGCTGCAGAGTTATCAAGGATGGGAAGTCGTTTCGACGCGTGCTCCGCAACGCCTCGGTGAACGTACGCGAGCGCACCGTCAAGGCCCTGTGGAGGGCGTTACCGGCATCTTTCGCAGAGCCCGGCGCCCAAAGAGTGCGCGCATGAGCCACGAGGTCAGCGGCGCCGCTTTACTTAGTCGACCGGAGCGTTTCGATGATGGAGCGGCCGATCAGTTACCTGCCGGCAGGAACACTCGGATGACCGCTGTAGCCTGTAATTCGGAATCTGGCCCTCTGGTTAGCGAAAGACAGTGAAGGGTCGGTTGAGACGATCAGCATGAAGTGCCCGTGGCGCTCGATAGTGCGATGCAGCGTTCGATGAGCGCACACCGGATACAAAATTTCCCTTCCAGATCAATGTCTTAAGCCATAATTGGCGAAAATTTCACGAATCCGGCCGACCCTCGCCATCGATCTGAGACGACACAAGTCCTCGGTCATGCTCGCGGTGTACGATGTGCGGGGAGAGCCGTTCCCAGTGGGACGGGACATTGTGGAACCTCAAAATTCGCGCATGGGGGGCCGAAAGTTTTTCTCATCGCCCGTGACGATACTCTCTGGCAGCTGCCAACCATCAAATTCCAGCGGATGCTGCGGGAGCCGGCCAACCACTGCTTATCCATTTTTGCCGGGCAACGCGCACGCATGGCCGATGTGGTCGTCGAACTCGTGGCCAGAGAACCAGTGCGCGTAGTTCGAACAACGTTTTCTATTCTCACGTTCGATGCCGAAGGTCGCCTCGATCCAGGGGCATTCGAAAGGCAGCAATTTGCCCTCGCGGAGTCGGTCGTTGCCCCCGTCTTCGCCCCGTCCGCGGATGAGAGCAAGCAACCTGTCGTCGACGCGTCTGCGCGATTCATTGCGCAAGGGGGGCAATGGGTTCCGTCACAAGCTTTGGTGCGAGCGATCGATGAGGCCGCGTTAGGGCAACGCCGGTGCCTACGCCTGTAGGTAGTCGCACAAACGAGGCGCTTTAGTAGGTGCGTATGCCGGCGTCTACGCGCCGAAACCGGGGGGGTCGATCCATTCGAGGCCGATGGCCCGAGCGCTTCACGAAGGCCAGGGCCAATAAGCGCCTACTGTGGCGGGGCGGGAGCGGTGGGTGGTTGAGCTTGTTGCTCGCCCACGGTGTGCGCATGCCGCCGGTCGTCCTCGGCGTGCAGGTAGATGCCGGTCGTCTCAATCGAAGCATGCCGCGGGTTCTTCTGAATAAAGCGGATATCGGTACCCGCGTCGGCCTGGTGCGAAGCCGCGGAATGGCGCAGCCAGTGCGTCGAGGCACGCGCGCCAGCGTCGCCGCGCCGACCGGATCGCTCGCCTCCAACACGGCGGCCGTCCGCCGGAACACTTCCTTCGCGATCAGATAGACTGCCGTCGGCGTAAGGTGCCGCTGAGCGTCGCCGGCGACGCTCAGGATGGCCGGGCTCAGTTCACCGGGCGCTGGCATCGGCAGCAGGCCGTGGAACGCGCGATAGCGAGCAAACTCGGCCATCAACGCGTCGCTCACGGGCACCTCGCCCTCCGCGCCGCCCTTGCCGACAACGTGTAGCCACCAGCGCCCCCGCCGCTGGACGAAGTCGGCTGCCTTCGCGTGGGCGGCTTCGCTCGCGCGCAGCGCCGTATGGTAGAGAAAGCGCATCGCCCAGCGGCTGCGCTCGTAATGCTGGCACTCGCGCGGCGTGCCTCGAGGCCAGCCCTCGATCGACGCGAGCACCACCTGCCACAGCGCATGATCGAGATAACGCTCGACGCGTCGCGCGCGCGAGCCACGCTTTGAGCGGCTGCGGCGCAGGGCAAGCGGATTGCCGCAAGGTAGCCGGCCGCGACAAGGTAGTCCAACAGACCTGAGAGGATACCGAGCGCCTGACGGCGGCTGCTCTCGGACAGCGGCCCCTCGAACAGCCGCCGCGCGCCCCCGCGGCGCGGCAGCGCCGGGTCGGCCCAGTCGGCCGTCGGCGCGGCCAGAAACTGCTCATAAAGCAGGAAATCCTCGCGCGTGAGGCTGGAGAGCAGCTTGCCCAACGTGCGCGTTGCCCAGACGAGCAGCCGTACCACTTCCTTTCGAGACATCCCGCGCTTCGCGCGCCAAGGACAATGCCGAGGCGTACGTCGGTACCTCCGCGACATTCTCGTGGTGCGGCGAGACCCGGGGTGCTTTGTGCCACCACTGCGGCGTAAGGAGAAAGGCTTGGGACCAGAGCACAAATGGCAACTCTTACTAGGCTTCGGCACGCTCCTCGATTTCTTTGGGGGCAATTCGGCAATCCGCCATTTTGGGACCGTCCAGGCGCCACACCGACTTTTCGGCAAATTCTTGACGCGGTGTCACTTACGCTTACCTTACCCAAATCAGCTGCAATCAGCGATTCCGCGCGCGCAAAGGCCCGTACTGTGAATGGGCCGTTGGCCCGTGGGGGCGTTGACCCCGGCGACGCGAAGGAGTTCGGTATGACTACCTAAGAAGAAGGACGTCTGGCGGCGATCGCAGTGCGAATGGCGATGTCCTCGGGAATTTCCCCCGGCGAACGCGAAAGCCGCACTGGATCTCCGAGAGTGGACGAGATATCTCCTTGGCCACTCTGCGCGACGACGGCTACCCGCAGGCGAACATCGTCAGCTATGCGAACGATCTTATGAGTGAATCGCTACAACAGTGTTGCAATGGCTCCCGGCCGCACGGCTGCGATCGGTCGAAATAGCAACGGTGCGGTTCCGCCAGAACCAGCGCACTGTGCTTATATCCGTTCCACAACATCTTGTGGATGCGTGCAGCTTGCGCACCCGTCTGAATCCAGCGACCGGAAGGCCATATAGTCAGCCTCGAGGGTCTTGGTGAAACCGAGGCATGCACGCAGTCCTACCTGCGGCTAGACTAGGGGGGCGGACAGTGTCCAGAAGTCACCCTGGACTTTCTCATGCCGGTGGCTCGACGGGCGGTGATGCAGTCTCTTGCTGAGCGACTTTCTCTGGGAGCTGGCGGCGCCACTGCGCATAGCACTCCAGCCCGCAGAAGTAGGCGACGTAGTCGCATGCCTCGGGGACGATCGCCTCGGACTTCGGTACTTCCTTCATGCAGACCTCGCAAGGGACGAGTGCTGTGGGTGGGTCAAGCTTTCCCATGGTGCTACTCCTGGCACCGCGGCGGCGACTCCTTAACGGCAATGGCGCTTATGACCGCCGCGTGTGAATCCTGGTCGGGCGAGAACATAGGAGTCGCTATCGACCAGCGCGCTTCATATTCAACATCCTCTCTTGTAGAGCCGCGTGGTTGATCTGCATCAAGGTAAGGCCAGTGCGAGTAATCGGCGCGGCGGCAGCCTGATCCTCAAGGACGTCCGCCATGCCGAAGGCCTTGCGGACGGTTCCGGCGCCGATGCCCCGGTCGTCTCCAACCACGCCGACCGTCGAGGTCAAACGGGCGCGACAAATCGGCGCCGCTTTTGCTTCGTGAGCACTTTGCGCACCGGCTATGTTGAGGTATGGGCATCTACGCGCCACGCTTCGCCGGTCAGCGTTCCCCTCCATAGTCCGATGGGCTGACGCTTTACGTCGGCGCGGCGCGCGCAAGCAGGAAGGTTAGAAACATCCAGCATTGCGGTAAGGTCTCGTTGACCATTAGCGCGCCCTACAACGATTGGAGCGAAATCAGGGCGCTGTCTATGGGCGGGGTTGCACGGGTTCTGCCTGACGATTCGCCCGAGAGCACGCATGCGATGCAATGCCTGCGCTCGAAACTCCCGTCGGGATGGGATGTCGCCACCCGGTGAGCCGATGCAAACTGCCTTCGTCATGATCGTACCAGTTGTCGCCAGCCTGCTCGATTACACGCGAGGATTCGGACACACCGAGCTGGTCGAGATCGGCGCAGCGGACCTGCGCTCCGCGGAAGGTGGTTGAGCCGGGTGGCTGAGAAACCGCACCAGTGACGCCCGCGGGGCGGCCTTCGCAACGCTATCCGCGCTGGCAGGCGCTTATTCACCGGAATGACCACCAAAGCTTGTCGGCCTCATCGTTGCTTGAGGCGACGGCCACCCGATGGGCTGGGCGATGGCTATCCGGCGACGTGCGTGACACCACCGGCTTCTGGTGGCGGTGCCGACAGCGTGGCACGCGGCACGCGGATTTCCTCCGGTCAGTGGCGACAACGCAGTTGCGACTGCTCGCTACCGGGCGCGGCCATCGCCGCCACCTATGGTGCCATATAGCGCAGCAACCGCACCGCCAGCGCGCTGGTAGCGCTGTACCTGGCCGCGTACGGCTCCCTCGCGCTGATGGTGACGGTGCCGAAGAAGTTTCCTGCCGGCGGTAAGCAGCGAGGCGCTCAAGCGGATGCGTGCAGTGGTGCGGGGCTGGCAGTGGTCGTGCCGAAGTCCAGCAACGTTGGCTGAGTTTGCGGAGCAAGCCAATCCGGTCATCCGAGGTTGGTGGAGCTACTATGGCGCTTTCTATCGGCGGGCGATGCGCGGCTTGTTCCGTTACATCGACCGTAGGTTGCAGCGATGGGCCCGGCGCAAGTACAAGACGCTCGTGCGGCGAAAGCAACGCAGCGTGCAGTGGCTACGCACGATGAAGGAGGTCGAGCCATGGAGGTTCATCCACTGGGGATTGGCCGCAGGTACGGCTGGATAACGGGAGCCGTATGAGGCGCGAGTGTCACGTACGGTTCTACGAGAGGCTCGGGGTGCAACTCCTCGGGGCTACTCACCTTGCCCGGGAGACCGGTTTGCTACCCGACAAGCTACTCCGCGCTCGGCGCGTTCTACCGGCGGCTGTGTGCCCGCATGGACAAGCCGCGCGCGAATACCGCGCCATCGCCACGCGCACATCCTTCAGACCTGGAGCCAGAACCGCTTCCTGGATCGCCTGACAATGTTAGGCCCGGCGGTGACCAATCCAGCTTCGCGCTTGCGTGGCTACCCACCCAATGTGTTTAGATATCCAAGCACCAAAAGAGTGCTGTTTATCATGAAACTTCAGATGTAACTGAAGGGCGGAAGGGCACATCAGCCCTCAGCATGCAGCCTGCGCATGCGGGCGATGAAATCGGTGGATAAGCCAGCGTTATCCACCGATCCCTGATAGCGGCCCCCTGACGGCATTGTCATACTGCGCGGACAACCTCGCAGACCGGACCTGACGGATCCGGCGGACATATTAGGAGACAACCCTCATGCAACGACGTCGCTTCTTCCGCGTCGCGCTGGCCGCCACCGGCCTGTCGCTGACTGCATCCCTTGGTACGCAAGCGCTGGCTGCCGACGACTTCCCGACCCGCCCGATCCGGCTCATCGTCCCTTATGGCGCGGGCGGCGTTACCGACCAGGTGACGCGCGCATTGGCTGACGCGGCCAGCCGTGAACTGGGCCAAGCGATCGTTGTGGAGAACAAGCCCGGTGTCAGTGGCACGCTTGGCGCCACGCAGATGGGGACCGCCGAGCCGGACGGCTACACGCTCAGCATGGCGCCCGTGGTGATCTTCCGCCTGCCGCACGTGCAGAAAATGCGCTATGACCCGCTCAAGGATCTGACGTATATCTCGATGATCGCGGACTACAACTTCGCCGTGGCGGTGAAAAAGGACGCCAAGTGGCAGACCATGCAGGAGCTGATCGCCGATGCGAAGGCAAGCAAGAAAGGCATCAGCTACGGTACCACCGGCATCTACGGCAGCCAGCACCTGACTATTTCAGAGCTGGCGCGGGTATCGCAATCGAACTGGACCCACGTCCCATACAAGGGCGACGCCGAGGCCATTACCGCGCTGCTGAGCGGCTCGTCCGATGTGGCCGTGTTGTCGAACACGTTGCTGCCCTATGTGCAGAACGGGCAGATGCGCGTACTGGCGACGCTGTCGGAAAAGCGCGCCGCGGATTTCCCTAACGCGCCGACGCTGAAGGAGATCGGCTATCCGGTGTGGTCGAATTCGCCGTTCGGCATCATCGGCCCGGCGAACATGAAGCCCGCGGTAGTAAAGCGGCTTGACGAGGCCTTCCACAAAGCGCTCAAGGATCCAAAGTTCCTGAACGTGACGCGCCAGTACGGCATGGTCACCAACTACATGAATGCCGAGCAATACGCTGCCTATGCGCAAAAGGCCTTCAAGAGTGAGGGCGAGATCATTGCGCGGCTGGCCGAGGCGATGAAGAACCAGTAAGAGGTACCGCAAATGCTGAGTGCATCCTGGGGTAATAGTCCTTTCCGTGAAAATGGATACGGTTGTCGGGACAATGCTTCGCTATATCAATAACTTGCGAAAGTCCCGCAGTGCCATTTTTCCTAGGCCGTAGGTCGTTGGTGGCATTGGAGATTCGCATCTCAGCGTATCAATCTGCACCGAAAGCACGATCACCCCTTCATGCACCAGCATCCGATTGCCCAACACTGGGGGCGCGCCGATCTGGCGTCGTCGGACATGATGTCACTGGAGACCACGCGCACAGTCTGGCGGGCACGGGCCGATCCGCGCCGGCGCACGAAATCGATAGGCATGTACACGCATGTCCGCGACCGCTGGGGCATCTTCTACGACCAGCCGATCCTGCTCAATGAGCGGCAGGCCGGCGCGGCCATCGAGGGCGTCATCCGCCAGAGCGGATCGGAAGACGTGGCGCAACTTGCAGTGGACACGCACGGCTTTACAATTTCGCGATGAGGCTGTCACGGATGTTGGGCTTCGATCTTTGCCCACGGCTTGCGCATCTTCGCGACCGTCGTTTGCACGTGCCCCGGCATCATGACGTACCGGCCGAACTTTCCGCTGTGACGGATGCCGATGTGCGGCTTGCTCTGATCGAGCATGCCTGGGACGAGTTGGTGCGGATTGCGGCGTCCGTGCAAAGCGGGCAATGCACTGCAGTCCAGGCGCTTTCGCGCTTTGGGGTGGCGGCGCGCGGACAGCCAGTCTATGAGGCTGGCATGTATCTCGGACGGTTGTTTCGTACGATCTTCCTGATCGACTATTTTACGAATACCGCATTTCGCCATGAGATGCAGCACGTGCTGAACCGCGGAGAAGCGGTGCACATTCTCCAGCGGGCGATCCATTCCGGCAAGATACCGATCGAGTTGGCGCGCCATGACGCGTCGCTGGCAGCCGTGTCATCGGCCTTGACCTTGCTATCGAATTCAGTCATGGCTTGGAATACATCTATCTTGAACGTGCGGTGCAGGCACTGATGGGCCGTGGCATGCCAATCGATCCAGCCTTGTTTTCTCACCTGTCCCCGCTGGGATGGGAACACATTAACCTGACCGGCGATTATATGTGGCGCCAAAGCAACAGGCTACGGGTCAGGGAAGTTCCGGCCGTTACGGCTGCCGGAGCGCTGAGAGTCATGCCAGAACGCCATATCGAAAATCTAGGTCGAGATCGGGTCCATCGCAGGAAGCCCCAACGACACCGTTGCATCCACGGCAACCGTTCGCTATGAATAGATGAGAAGCCCAATTGGAAATTGGAACTCGTGTTGCGACGTGCGCTGATTCTCGATGACGATCCCAACGGTGCTTCCGCACTCTGTGAACTGTTGCGGCAAGCCGGCTGGGACGCCCAGTGGTCCAACGACGGCGAGACCATGCTGCGGCTTGCAGCGCTCTTTCAGCCGCAGTTGCTTGTGCTCGATTTGGACATGCCACGAATCACTGGTTTGGAGGTTGCACGGCGCCTGCGTGCACAACCCTGGGCACAGCGAGCCGTGATCGTCGCATTCAGTGGCGGGCGCGGCGACAAAATGCCAAGCGAAGTCCGTGAGGCGGGCTTCGATCATTTCTGCCCCAAGCCTTACCGTCCGGAGTACCTTGAATTATGGGGCGCGCCACGTAGCGGCCCGGGTTGATGGATCCTGGTTCTTGGCTTGTCGGGCGCGTCAAGCCGGCAGAAAGGCCAGGCAGCGGTGACATTTCGTACGCGTTTCGGTCAATGCGCCATAACGCCGACAAGCGGATCTTCTAGAAGTCGGTCGCGGCAACGCAGCAGCGGCTGGTCGCTGCCCGGCACGACCATGGCCGCCACCTGCGGCGCCATGTAGCGCAGCAGCCGCACCGCCAGGGCGCTGGTGTAGCTGTACTTCGCCGCATACGGCTCCCTCGCGCTGATGGTGACGGTGCCGAAGAAGCGCTCACCCAAGACGAAAACAAAGGTGGCTGAGCGGGTCACGGAGCGTGACGCGATCAGCCGCCCGCCCGGGGCATACACTTGGAAGCGCTGGTCGCCCGTGCCGGTCTTGCCGGCCACCGGCAGCGGCGCGCCGCCCTTGCCGGGCACCACGAACGCGCCCCGGATCGACCTGGCCGTGCCCCGCTCCACCACTTCCAGCATGGAGCGCCGCACCAGGGATGCCACTTCGGTCGGCAGCAGTCGCTTGCCCGGCGCCGGCTGCAGGACAAAGCGCGTGGCGTAGGGCGTGTTGGCGGCAAAATCCGGGCTGCGCACCGTGGCCGTCCGAGTGGCCACCCCGCCGTTGAGGAGGACGCCGGCCAACTCCGCCAGCGCGGCGGGCCGGTCGCCCGAGGCGCCGATGGCGGTGGCATACGACGGGGTCAGCGAATCGAAGGGGTAGCCCAGGCGCTGCCAGCGTTTCGCAATGCGCTGGAAGGCGTCCTGTTCCAGTAGGGTGCGGATGCGGTTGTCCTGGCCTGACTTGCTGTGCGAACGGAACAGCCAGCGGTACACCTCCTGGCGCTCGGCGGTGCTGTCGCGCAGGATCTGCGCCAGCGTCGCATCCGGATGGTTGCCCAGGTATTCCACCATCCACAACTCCAGCGGATGGATGCGCGACAGGTAGCCGCGGTCATTGAGGTTGAACTTGTCGTGGCCATACTTGCGGTAGAGCGCCGCCAGGTCTTCGCCAGCGAGCTGCTTGTCCGTCAACCGCGAGCGCATGATGCCGATAAAGCTCACTTCATCCAGGTCCGGTCGCGCGCTCAGCAGCGTCACCGACAGGCGCACCGCGGAATAGTGCGGCGTGCTCATGCGCACGCGGCCAAGCAGGGTTGCCAGGCGCTGGTCCGAATTCTTGCCGCGGTAGTGCTGGTAGAAGCCGGTCATGTAAGCGCTGCCCTCCTGGTCGGCAAAGCGCTCCAGGTAAGCGCGGCGCTCGGGCGAGTTCCGGTCTTCGAAGATGTCGCTCATGTCGGGCTTGGCGTGGAACATCTCATGGCGGACGATGTCGCGCATCAGGCGGATGAAGACCAGGTTAACCGAATGCTGGAAACCTTCGCGCACGGTCATGATGCGCTCGCCTTCCCAGCGCTCGAAATTGCTGAAGCTCTGCCGTCCCCCGCCGGTAAAGAAGGCTTCGCCCGGGTTGCCGGAATACTTACGCTCGAGGGCCGCTTCCAGCATCGGCGTCAGTTCGCGGTCTGCCGGCGAACGCGCCAGGCTCAGATAATCGACCGCCCAGCGGCTGAGCGCATCCTGCTTCGCCAGCTTTACGGCGGCCAGCTCGGCGCGGCTCATGCCGCCATAGCGGCCGTGCAACTCGGTGATGATTTCCAGGTAGGTGACCAGCGTGCGCAGCTTGGCGGTGGACCCCAGGTTGAACCGCGCCCCGCTGTTGACGTCGAACGGCTGGTCCACATTGTCGGCCTGCACCCGCACCACACTGGCATTGCCCACGCGCTCGAACAGCGTGAAGCTGGCCGTCAGCTTGGACGGGTCATCCTGATCGCGCAGCAGGTTTTGGCCGTACAGGCCCATTTTGCGGGCCTCGTCCTTGTCGCGCATGCGCGGCAGGATATCGGTGACGATGCGCTGCGCCTCGCGATTGATGGTGCTGTCTGCGGTCAGGTCCAGCCGGTCCATGTCATAGCGGCTATCGACGCCGGTCACCAAGCCGATGTCCGCGCGCACGCGGTTGACAGCCTTGCGCGTGACGAAGGGCTCCGGCTCAGGCTTGGGTGGCGGCGCCGCCTTGGCCAGCGGCTGCCGCAGCGCGGCGTCGCGCAACGTGGGCGTGATGATGCGGTTGGTCGCCAGCAGGCGCAGGTAGCTGCCAGTCAGCGCCTCGAGGTTGGTGTCGTCGCGGCGCAAGGTGGTAGGAAGGCCGGCGCTGCGCGATGATCAGCGACAGCGCGCGCTTGAACGCCTGCGCCTCGCGGCCGGTGGGCGCGTTCGGGTCCATCTGCGTCATCAGCCGGTTGGCCTCGGCGAAATCCTCGCCATACCAGACCCACAGCGCATCGCCAATGCCGTTGACCTCGCCAAAGCCCACTCGTGCCGACAGCGGCACCGTGTTGAGATAGTCGACCACGATGCGTTCGCGCGCGCGACGCGTGTCCGGCCCGTCCAGGTAGGCACGGAGCGAGGCCGAGGCCATCTGCCGGAACTTCTCCGCGATCGACTGCGTGCGACCTTCCGGCGAATGCCGATACTTCTCGGTCTGCGTGGCCAGCGTGCTGCCGCCAGGCGATTCGTGCGACTTGTCGGCCAGGCGGATCACTTGGTCCATCACCGCCCGTGACAGGCGTTTCCAGTCGAGCGCCGGGTTCAGGTTCGGGTACTCCGGATTCAGCAGCCCCTGGTTCTCCACGAACAGCAGCGCGCCGACCAGTACCGGCGGCACCGCCGCGAAGTTGTCATACTGCCGCTGCGGATAGCGTTCAAACGCCATCGTCAGGCCGTTGCAGTCGCGCAGCGCCAGGCCGGCCTGGCTCTTCTCTCGATACGGGGGGAAGATGCCGTAGTCCATCAGCCGAACCATCGCAGGCGACATGCGCGCCTGCTCCGCTGGCACGTAGCCGTGTTGCGTCAGCCGCTCGGTGAAGCCCGGCATCCGGCCGTAGCCCAGGCGCGCGTCATAGGGGCCGGAATGGGGAAAGCGGATGCTGTCGCTGGCGCCCGGCTGCACCTCGAAGCTCAACTGCCCGGTGAAGCGACCAAGATAGTGCGCCTGCCATTGCGAATTGCGCACTTCGTTTGCAACAAGGCCGTAGGCGACATAGCCACCCCCGCACAGGGCGACTGCCACGCCTGCGAAAATCCAGCCACGACGCGACACTTCTTGGCGATCCGATGCTACCGACGCCCGCCGGCACGGGGATCATGCCGGCTCCAAGCGCAAGCGAGGCGGGCCGCCTTCGCGCGCACCGCCTATCTTAATATTACAAGAGCGCAGGCGCGCTGCAAGCGCGTGGCCGCGCGCCACGCTACCGGCCGTGATGGCCGGGGTGAGCGCGGGCCTCGTATGGAGACGGTCGCCAGGGAGTCGCTGCCAGGATCGCGCAATCCTGACCGTATACCCATGCCGGGCCAGTGGCGTTGCGACGGAGCGTGCGTGGGCGGGCGCCGCTTGCCAGGTGCGCTAAGCTGGAAGAGTTGGAGGCGAAGCCAGGCTTGGCCTCCGATTGCTTGCCGCAAGCGTTCCTGTGACCAACACCCGCGGACGGGTGGATTCGGTAAGGCGCGCAGCCACATCATGGAGATATTGCCATGCCTACAACCAAGAGCGATTCGCAATTGGCGAGCGCGAGTGAGATCCGCGAGATTGTGGGGCCCGTTGACGGCGAAGTCATCGCACGAATCCTGGAGATCGAGCCGACCGTTGAGGATGTGCGGCGGGCCTACCAATGGTTGCGAGCCGACGAACCTAGGTTGCGCAACTCTGAGTCCAGCTTGGGACGCAAGGCGGAAGAGGTGTTCGAAATTCTGGACGACGAGCTGCCGGATTTCGATTCGTCGGGCCGCTCAGGGTAGCCGCCGGTCGGGGGCATTGCGCGCCCGACAAGCTCATGGGGCCATCAACGCAAACGATAGGCCGTGCGTGGTGCCTGACGCCGGCCGCATAGCCGGCAATGCTGATGAACCAGAAAGCCGCGCCGCGAATCGTGTGCTTCGCGACTTTGTAGTCCGTCGGAATCTGCCTACACTGGCAACAAATCGGCGCGGCGACCGTGTTCGCTTGCAACCTCGGTTTCGCTCCTGGTTATCGCGATGCAATACATTGACTTTCCTCGCACCGAACCGCGTTTTCGTGCTGCCGACTTGAGCCTCGAATGCGCCGCTCGCGTGGATGGAACGCCCGCGTGCTATGCCATTACCGCGGAGGCGCTTGAGAATCACGTTGGGGCGCGTTCGCATCGGCCAGAGGATCTGGTACAGGCCCTACAGGGACATCGCGATGATATTGAATGCGTCGCACGCACCCTATTCGACTTGACTGGATCACGCAATATCGTGCTGCACAGTGGGCATTTCCGTTTCGCCCTGTAACGGCCGTGCATTGGGGATCGGATTGGTTGCGTGCGCCTGAACCGGCACACCCACTTGCGAGTTTTGGTTAAACGGCGTGGTGCCAGGTGGAGCATGCAAGAGTTTGTCCTTGGTGTTTTGGCTCAGGCCAGCCGAAGCGGGCAACTTCAGCACAACACCAACTGGGCCCCCGGGGAATGCGGCCGCAAGCGTGCTGGCGAGGCCCTTCGTGAAGAGGAGTTGGATGTTGGCAGCAATCGTCCCGCGGCGCGATTGGCTATTGCAGCCGACTGCGTTCAATTCAGGGCGCGTTAGCCAGCCAGGGCACCCGACATACGACCACGTGGATCAAACACATTGCGGGGATGTCGTGAAACTGCTGGTGAGATACCAAAACATCGCCGAGGCCTCGCACGCGCGGTGCGAGCAGATGCTCACTGAGTCTGCTGCGCACTATCTCAAGCGTCATCTCAAACGGTTCTTGGCGGAACGGGTGCTGCTGCGCGCCGATCTAGCGATGGACGCCGCCCACCCCTCCTATCATGTCAGGCTGCGGCTGGCGCTGCCGCGTGGCACGTTAGTTAGCACAGAAGACGGGAAGTCGATCCGAAGCGCGCTGAGGGCGTCGTTTGTCGACCTTGAGCGCCAGATCGAGCGCCACCTCGCACGCCTGCGCCGGGAGGATACTTGGCGGCGCAAGCAGCGCCGTGAGGGGCTGCGACGACTGAAGGCCGCCACCGCGGCGGCGACCCCGGCGGAATCGGCACGTTTCGACGAACAGGTTCGGGCACTGCTGTCGCCACTCCGACGCTTCGCGCAGCGCGAGCTGTCCTATCTGCGGGCGCGCGGCGACTTGGCAGAAGCAGACCCGGCCTTGGACGATGTGGTCGATGAGACACTCACTCGCGCCCTCGAGCGACTGAACCAGGCCCCGCAGGTGGTACTGAGCGAGCATGAACTGCATGGGCTCGCGCTGGCCGTGCTGGAAGCTGAGGTTGCGCGGCGGCGCAGCGAAGAAGGCCGCTGGGTCTCGCTCGAGGCCAAGGCCACGGATCTGCCGGCACGCCCTCAAGATGAGATTGATGACGCGGTGTTCGAGTACTGGCAACCGGATGAGTTGCTGCGCATGGAAGACGTGGTGCCTGACGCTGCCATTAGCCCTGACGCGCTAGCCGCCCGGAACGAATTGCACGAGATCGTCGGCAAGTTGCTATCGCAGCTGCCTAACCAGTGGCGTCGAACTGTGCTGCTAGCACGCGTAGATGACGTTCCAGTGAACAACATTGCGCGCTTGCTGAACACACCGGAAGGCGAAGTGCGAAGCTGGCTGGATCATGCCGATGCCTTTCTCAAAGCCAGGCTCGAAGAGGTCGGGCTGTAACCCATGAGTGGGACTGGCCAGAAACGACACAGGCGAGCAAGTGGCGGTACCGAACGGAGGACCAACTGCTGACACCTGAGCACATGTCGGGATTGGACGTGGGTACGCCGGGTCTGATGCTGGCCGGGGCGCTATTGCTCGGGGTCACTAGGTTCCACGGCGAGTCTGAGCTTGATACTGTGTAGATTGGCCGTGCATCACGTGAGTCCCGTTCCAGAGGGCCGGTCTGACGGATAATCAAGTCATGCCGCCTCCTCTCTGGTCTCGCGGCAATCCGTCCGGGCCAACCCTCGTTTCCCATTTGCCGACCCAATCTGATCATGCCCGACCTGCAACCGGCGCCGCTTCGCGGCTTTGCCGCCTTTCTCCAGCAGCGCCGAACCGCCCTGACTGAGCGGTGGATGCGCGCGGTATCTGCGGACGACATCCTGACGGAGGCTGACCGGCTGACGTACGAACAGCTCGCTGACCATCTGCCCCAGATTTTCGACGGCATCTGCGTGGCGCTCGAGGCGGAAGATCTCGACCAGGCCGAGCCGGCAATCGGACGGGATGCGCGTCAGCACGGCAATGTTCGCTGGCGCCAGGGATACCAAATCGTGGAACTGGTGCGTGAGCTGGACCTGTTCGGTCAGGTGCTGGATGACGCGCTCGACGAATATGCGCAGTCGGTCCCGAGCTTCAGCCGGCAATACGAAGCCCGCGCGCGTCGCCTGATCGATGAGGCGCGCAGTTTCGTGACGCTGACTTCGATCCGGGAGGTCGTGTCCGAGCGAGAGCGCAAGATCGACCAATATACCGCCCGTCTCGAGCGCGCCAATCATGATCTCGAACTCAGGCAGCGGCTGGTAAGCGAGCTGCACGAATCGCGCATGCAGATCACGCGCAGCGTCGTCCACGACCTGCGCAATTTCCTGAACGCGTTCTCAATTGTGCTGCAACTGATCTCCCGAGCGCCGGCAAAAACGGAAACCGGCGTTGCATTGGCGAGCCGGCAGGCTGCCGACATGAAGCAACTGGTCGACCAGATGGTGGAGTATTCAGTCGTCCTCGGCGACGTCTCACCTGTCCTCCCCGAGACGGTTGACCTGGGCGAGCTATTCGACGAACTGTTGGCGACTTCACGTCCGCTGGTTGAAGCCAAAGGCTTGCGGCTCGAAGCCGAGCGTGATCCCGGGTTGAGTTCCGTTCGCTCGCACCGGCTCCGGCTTAAGCAGGTGGCGACGAATCTGCTGTCGAACGCCCTGAAGTATACGCCCGCGGGCGAGGTTCGCCTGACGGTGGGCTGGGTGGACGCGGATCACTGGTATCTGCGGGTGTCGGATACGGGCGTGGGCATCGCGCCATCTGACCAGGCACGCGTGTTCAACGAATTTGAGCGGGCGGCAGAGGGAGACATCCCGGGCACCGGACTGGGACTGGCAATCGTGAAGGAACTCTGCCGGACGCTTGAGGGCGTCATCCTTTTCGAATCGCATAAAGGGCGCGGCACAAGCTTCGAAATCCATTTCCCGGTGAGGCTCAGGGAGCCGGAGACAGGCGGGGGCTGAATGCGGCCCGGTGATCACCTGTCGGCGAGATTGATGAAAGGCATTAGGTCACTTGCGGGCACGAGAGCGTTACTGTTCTACGCGATGCTGACCGGTCGTCGTGTCCTTCGACTGCTCCAGCTCTGACGGCGTTGACCATGGTATCAGGCAATCCTCGCGTCTCGTCGGGTCACGCGCTGCGCCGGGGCCGAGGCGAAGGAGCTTGCGTGATGGGGGCAATGGTGGTGCGGTTGTTTGCGCGGGCGATTGCGACAATCTTCGTGGCCGGCCACTATCGTTGTGAGCAGCGGCTCAGGAATCTCGACCACGCCGACCGGCGCCACTGGACCGGCCGCGGCGCTAGTGGCCTGATCCGGTAGGTCGTGAGTCGAACCAGCGACCAACGGATCAACAGTCCACTGCTCTACCAGTTGAGCTAATGGCCGGCCCGCACGATATCCGCCCGCCACCAAGACACATTTCTTGCCTGCTTGCCCTAGCCAATATCGATCGTGCGACGCGCGGATCGCGCCGGCTCCGATTTCGGCACGGTCAACGTGAGCACACCATTGTCAAACTTTGCCAGGGTGTGATCGGGGTCGGCGTTTTCCGGCATGGGAATCGTGCGCACGAAGCTTCCATAGGCGCGCTCTAGCCGGTAGCAGCCATCCTCCTCGCTGCGCACGTCCTGCTTTTTCTCGCCGCGCAGCACGATCGCCCCGTCCTCGACGCTCACATTCAGGTCCTCGCGCTCCATCCCTGGCAATTCGGCGGTCACGCGCAGCACCTGGCCTTCGTCGACCACGTCGATGCGCGGCTGGAAGCGCGATGAACTGAAGTCGCCAAACCATCGCTCGAGTGCACCACGGCCCGCAAACGGGTCATGAAAGAACTCCTCCACTGCGCGCCACGGTTCGCGTGAGAACAGTCGCGGAATGTCAGGCCGAGAGGCACGCCATTGTTCGCTCGCCGGCGGGCTTTCCGGGCTGTCCCCATCGGACTTGCGGGCCGCCCCGCGAAGGAACTTGAAGAGATTCCACTTTTTCGGGTCGGTGTTCATCATATCCTCCTCTAAGAGGTCTGGCAGGAGAACCGGATTACAAGTCGGTGTCAGCCGCATCGTCGATGATCTGTTGGCCGTAGAAAACCACTGATGTGCGGTTTCCTGACGGTACATAAATTGCGCACGGGGAAAACTCCCTGAAGACATCTCACAGATGGCAGTTGCAGAAAGCAGGACCGGTATATTTTCGGTACGTTATGACAGCCGTAGGGATTGGTCTTCGGTTCTATGCGAAGGCGTCAGTCGTTGCTAACCGGTTTGACAAGCCCCTGGCTTCTCAGCGCTCGCCTCTTTCGCGTCCGCCGCGCGATCGGAGCCAGTGTCCGGCTGAGCCTGAACGTCCGCATAGACCTTTTCACCGAGTTTCAGCGAGGCCGTGGCCAGGGTCTGCGCCCTGGCCTCGATTTCGGCCTTGTCGGAGGTCTTCAGTGCCGCCTCAAGGTCCTTGATTGCGGATTCGATCTTTTCCTTCTCGTCCGCGTCCAGCTTCTCGCCGTATTCGGTCAGAGCCTTGCGCGAACTGTGTGCCAGCGCGTCGCCGTGGTTGCGCGCATCGACCAACTCCCGCTGTCGACGGTCTTCGTCAGCATGAGCCTCGGCGTCCTTCACCATGTGCTGGATCTCGCCTTCAGACAGGCCGGAGTTGGCTTTGATGGTGATCCGGTTCTCCTTGCCAGTAGCCTTGTCCTTCCCCGACACGTGCAGGATGCCGTTGGCGTCGATGTCGAACGTCACCTCGATCTGCGGCATGCCGCGCGGCGCCGGTGCAATGCCCTCCAAGTTGAACTCGCCCAGCATCTTATTGCCCGTAACAATCTCACGTTCGCCTTGGTAGACCTTGATGGTCACTGCCGCCTGGTTGTCGTCGGCGGTAGAAAAGATCTGAGAAAACTTGGTCGGGATGGTGGTGTTTTTGGTGATCATCTTGCTCATCACGCCACCTAGGGTCTCGATCCCCAGCGAAAGCGGGGTGACGTCAAGCAGCAGCACGTCCTTGCGATCACCGGCGAGCACCGCGCCCTGGATCGCCGCACCCACTGCCACCGCCTCGTCGGGGTTGACGTCCTTGCGCGGCTCGCGGCCGAAGAACGCTTTGACCTTCTCCTGCACCCTGGGCATGCGGGTCATGCCGCCCACCAGAATCACGTCGTCGATCTTTTCGACCGCGATACCGGCATCCTTGATCGCGATGCGGCACGGCTCCATCGTGCGCTCGATCAGGTCTTCGACCAGAGCTTCGAGCTTGGCACGTGTGAGCTTCAGGTTCAAATGCCGCGGCCCGCTGGCGTCGGCCGTGATGTACGGCAGGCTGATTTCCGTCTGCTGGCTCGACGAGAGCTCGATCTTGGCCTTCTCCGCGGCTTCCTTCAGGCGTTGCAGCGCCAGCAGTCGACCCCTTGGTCTTTCTTGAACTCGCCGATGATGTAGTCGATGATGCGCTGGTCGAAGTCTTCGCCGCCCAGGAAGGTATCACCGTTCGTCGACAGCACTTCGAACTGCTTCTCGCCTTGCACGTCAGCGATCTCGATGATGGAAATGTCGAAGGTGCCGCCGCCCAGGTCAAACACGGCGATCTTGCGGTCGCGGCTTTCCCTCTTGTCCAGGCCGAACGCGAGCGCCGCCGCGGTCGGCTCGTTGATGATCCGCTTGACGTCGAGGCCGGCGATGCGGCCAGCATCCTTCGTCGCCTGGCGCTGGCTGTCGTTGAAGTAGGCGGGCACCGTGATGACGGCTTCGGTGACGGGCTCGCCGAGATAGTCTTCGGCGGTCTTCTTCATCTTGCGCAGCACCTCAGCCGAGACCTGCGGCGGGGCGAGCTTCTGGCCTTGCGCTTCGACCCATGCGTCGCCGTTGTCGGCCTTCAAGATCGTGAAGGGCATCAGGCCAATGTCCTTCTGCACTTCCTTTTCCTCGTAGCGGCGGCCGATCAACCGCTTGACGGCAAACAGCGTGTTCTTTGGATTCGTGACGGCCTGCCGCTTGGCGGGTGCGCCGACGAGGATTTCGCCGTCATTCATATAGGCGACGATCGAAGGGGTCGTGCGCGAGCCTTCGGCGTTCTCAATCACTTTGACCTGGTTGCCTTCCATCAGCGCCACACACGAATTCGTGGTGCCGAGGTCAATCCCGATGATCTTGCTCATGATGTCCAAGCGCCTGGCGCTTCCTGGTAGGAAACTCCCTGTAAATCCACAGCCGTATGGGACTCGCCGCACGCCTTGCGTGTCTCGTCAATACTCCAGCTCCGATGACACCGCGGCGGCTTTGCCGTGGTCTTTCGGCATCTCTGCCACGGTCGCGTCCGTGGTCAGAATCAGTCCGGCGACTGATGCCGCGTTCTGTAGTGCGGTACGGGTCACCTTGGTTGGGTCAATCACGCCCATCTCGAACAGGTCGCCGTATTCACCGGTGGCCGCATTCCAGCCGAAGTTGCCGTCATGTCCGAGTACCCGGCTAAGCACCACCGATGCTTCCTCGCCGGCATTGGCGGCGATCTGCCGCAGCGGCTCGTCCAGGGCACGCAGCACGATTCGGATGCCGGCTTCCTGATCGGCGTTGGCGCCCTGGAGCGGCGCAAGCTGGGCGCGGGCGCGCAGCAGCGCGACGCCGCCGCCCGCAACGATGCCTTCCTCGATCGCGGCCCGCGTGGCGTGCAGAGCGTCTTCGACGCGCGCCTTCTTCTCCTTCATTTCCACCTCAGTGGCGGCGCCAACCCGGATCACCGCTACGCCACCGGCCAGCTTGGCGACCCGCTCCTGCAACTTCTCCTTGTCGTAGTCGCTGGTGGCCTCGTCGATCTGCCGCCGTATGGCCTTGATGCGGGCCTCGATTGCTGCGGGTTCGCCCGCGCCGCCGACGAGGGTCGTGTTCTCCTTCTCAATTTCGACGCGTTTGGCATGCCCCAGATCCTCCAGCACGACATTCTTGAGTTGCTTGCCCGTCTGTTCCTCGATCAGCGTGCCACCGGTCAGGATGGCAATGTCTTCCAGCATGGCCTTGCGCCGGTCGCCGAAGCCCGGAGCCTTCACCGCGGCGGCCTTGAAGGTGCCGCGCAGCGAGTTGACGACCAGGGTCGCAAGTGCCTCGCCTTCCACGTCTTCGGCCACGACGAGCAACGGCTTGCCGGTCTTGGCCACGGCCTCGAGCACCGGCAGCAGATCGTGAATCGCCGATATCTTCTTGTCATGCAGCAGGATATACGGCTCTTCGAGCATGACGGATTGCTTCTCGGGCTGGTTGATGAAGTAAGAGGCCAGATAACCGCGATCGAACTGCATGCCTTCGACCACCTCCAGCTCGCTCTCCAGCGACTTGCCGTCTTCAATCGTGATGGCCCCGTCCTTGCCGACCTTGGCCATCGCGTCAGCGATGATCTTGCCGATCGTCTCATCAGCGTTGGCGGAGATCGCGCCGATCTGGCCGATCTCCTTGCTCGTAGTGCAGGGCCGGCTCAGCTTACGCAGCGCCTCGACGACCGCGCTCACGGCCAGGTCCATGCCGCGCTTCAGATCGATCGGATTCAGGCCCGCCACCACGTCCTTCATGCCCTCCTGAACCATCGCCTGGGCCAGCACGGTGGCGGTCGTGGTGCCGTCACCGGCCACGTCGGATGTCTTGGCCGCAACCTGCTTGACCAACTGGGCCCCCATGTTCTCGAACTTGTCGCGCAACTCGATTTCCTTGGCGACCGATATCCCATCCTTGGTGATCAGCGGCGGCCCGAACGATCGCTCGAGGACCACATTGCGCCCCTTGGGGCCGAGCGTGACCTTGACCGCGTTGGCCAGCAGGTTGACTCCCGCCACGATGCGGCGGCGCGCGGACTCCTGAAATTGGATCTCCTTGGCTGCCATGATGAGACTCCTCGCGAGACGCTAACCTTCTGTTCCTTCCTCTATTCGACGACGCACAGAATATCCTCGTCACGCATAACCAGCACCTCCTCGCCTTCAAGCTTGACGGTGGTGCCCGCATACTTGCCAAATAGCACGCGCTCGCCAATCTTCACGCTCGGCGCGCTGACATGGCCATCGCTCAGGCGCTTGCCGGGGCCGACAGCCAGGACTTCGCCCTGGTCCGGCTTTTCGGCGGCGGTATCGGGAATGACAATACCGCTGGCCGTCTTGTGTTCTGCGTCCAAGCGTTTGACGATGACGCGATCGTGTAGTGGACGGATGTTCATAGCCTTGCTCCTCGTCCGATCACTGTGATCATGAGTTTGTCCGGCCGATCGGGTCGTGTCCGGGCCGCCGTTCAGGACATTCACGTGTCAACGCCGGCGTCTGGATTCAAACCACAAGCATTATTGGCCAGGAACCGATCCTGGCGCTTCACTGAATGGCCGGCACGGTGCCGAGCTTCTCTGCCAGCATCCGCTCATATACGCCAAAATGCACATCCACCTCTGCCTGACTGACGACGACAACGTCAATCGTGATCTGCTCGGGCGCCAAGCCGAACATGGTGGCCAGTGCCACTTCCAGGTGGGGGGCCGCCACTCTGTCCTTTTCGAACGTCGTGCCGATGCTGATCACGTAAGCATCGCCTTGCGCCGTGACGTCGACCAAACGGGCCCGCGCGCTGAGGTTGTTATCGATCGCGACTGTGACCAACTCCGCTACGCGCCGCGTCCGCTCGGTAGGAAAGCCGCGCGTGCACTTGAGCCGCACCCGATGCCTGCCTAGCGTCACCCACTCAGAATCGAATTCCATCGAAGTCTCCATCTCTGGAAGTGTTCACCGCGCAAATAGAGGCCAGTCCGGCGATTTCAAGACCTCAGCGTCGCACGTGGATTCGCTGCAGTTGCAAGCCAGCACCGCGCGCTCCGAGCGCCGCCTATGCCAGAAAGGGCCTCGGACGCGCTACCTTGCATGGCCAGCTGGAATCTCCCAGCTGAGCGCAGCAGACTCACGCGAGTCTATGCCCTTGACGCAGCTCGCCATCTTCCGCTCACTTCACCTCGATCTTCTTCACCGCAGATTGCGACGAGCCGGTCTTGGGTAGACGCAGCGTCAATACGCCTCTGTCGAACTTCGCATCGATGTGATCGAGGTCGACGCCATCGGGCAGCGGGATACTTCGCATGAAGGCGCCGTATGCCCGCTCCAGGCGGTAGCAGCCGTTTTCCTCGCTCCGAATGTCCTGCTTCTTCTCACCTCGCAATACCAGGGCGCCATCTTCGATGGTGGTCTGCAGGTCCTCGCGATCCATGCCGGGCAGCTCCGCCGTGATCCTCAGCGCCGTGCCATCATCGACTACATCGATGCGAGGTTGGAAGCGCGACGAACTGAAGTCACCGAACCATCGATCCAGGCCGCCGAAGCCCGCGAAGGGTTCATGCAGAAACTCGCCCATCGCACGCAGGGGATCGCTTGAAAACAGCCGTGAAACGTCGGGCCAGTCCGGTGTCCAGTGCCTTGGCGCGGGAACGTTCGACGACTCGCCCGTCGGCTGCCTATCCTCTGTCGATTTGCGTAGGAACTTGAATGGGTTCCATTTGCCCAGGTCTGTTTTCATCTTGTCCTCACCGACGTATGTCCAGCCCATTTCCGCGGGTACTGCGGTGGCGCCCTTGCAGACAACACCGGTACCCGGCGGCGGCAACTCACGCCACGTTGACTGCAATGCGGCGCGGACGCGCTTCGTCGCGACGCGGGATGGTCAGCTTGAGCACGCCGTCCTGCAGGTTCGCCTCGATCTTCGACGCGTCAAGATCGGCACTCAACGAGAAGGCGCGTGCGAAGTGCGGCTGGCGAATTTCCGCGTGCTGGACCCGCAATCCGGAGGGGGTTGGCACGACCGCTTCCGCCTCGATATGGAGGTTGCCGTCGTGGACATTCACCTCGAGCTTGTCCTTGGTCACGCCCGGAAGGTCGGCCCAGAGGGTGACGCCATTGGCGTCCTCCACAATGTCAACCGCGGGGAGCAGCGTCATCGTCGGCGACGACCTGTCCTCCTGGCTCTTTGCCACCGCGTTCTGGTTGCGTTCCACCATTTCGGTAGTGTCGTTCATGGCTTTCTCCTGGCGTTACTGGACCGTGATCGCCCGGGGCTTTGAGGCTGCGCGCTTGCCAACACTGATAGACAAGCAGCCGTTGGCATAACGCGCCTGGACTTTGTCGGGGTCAGCGCTCTGCGGCAATTCGACCACACGTCGGAACGTGCCGGTGAATCGCTCTTGCGCATACAGCCGGACCTCGGGATCGTCCGCAGCTTGCGCCGCTTCACGCTGGCCGCTGATGGTCAGCAAGCCCTTGTCGATCGACACCTCGAACTGGTCTGGCTTGAGCCCGGGTGCGAACGCGACAATCTCGATGGAATCGTCCGTGGCGCCGATATTGACGGGCGGAAATGCCCCGAAGCGGCCGGAGCGGATGCTGGATGGGAAGCCGCCGAACAAACTCGCCATCTGCCTTTGCATGCGGTCGAGTTCGCTGAAGAGGTCGGTTCCAAAGAAAAGATCGCTCATGGTCGTATCCTCCTTCGATGCAGCAAGGAGGCGAAGGGGCATACGCGCTCCCATCCACCTGCCAAGCTGCTGGCAAACAAACAGAAACACGCAGCGCGCAATGGTCGCGACTGCCTGAGCGAAAATAAAATAGTAATTGGGCAGCCAAATTTCAAGGGGACCGGCCGGCGCCGTTCCGCGAAAGCGACGCCGGGCGATTCGTGCTTCCTTGATCACGTTCCGGCACATTCGCTTGAATTCCATCAGCAGGGGTGCTCTTACACGGCCACGTCTATGTGCTTGATATGGCACCTCTGTCGTGCGCCGGGCGAAGTAGACGCGGTTTAACGTTGTGGGGGCTCGCTCATCTCCGCTCTCGGCACCGACGAAGGGGAAGCGTCTGCGTCCGAGGCTGACACAGCGAAGCGCATTCTAAACAGGGCGCTGTATCCCCACGCTGCCAGCGCTTGACATCGGCGATAATCGTGGCCGCATCGGCATGACGGGGTATCGAACGGTCGTGCCA
>NZ_JBYTAH010000046.1:16982-64535 GCF_058787975.1 Cupriavidus sp. FW305-26 | reverse complement strand
CCCGCCCGTGGTCGAATTCACCTCAGCCCAGCTCTACAGCTGGCTCGCGGCGTTCCTGTGGCCTTTCTTCCGCATCCTGGCCCTGATCGGCACCGCGCCGCTGTTCGGTGAGTCCACCATCCCGCGCCGCGCCAAGATCGCGCTGTCCGCGATGGTCGCGGTGGTGGTGTCGCCCACCATCGCGCAGCTGCCGGTGGTGCCGGTGTACTCCTTCGGCGGGCTGATGATCATCCTCAACGAAGTCGGCATCGGCCTGGCCACCGGCTTCGCCATGCGGCTGGTCTTTGCCACCGTGCAGCAGGCCGGCGAAATCATCGGCCTGCAGATGGGCCTGTCCTTTGCCTCGTTCTTCGACCGCGCCGCCGGTGGCCAGACCATGGTGCTGTCGCGCTTCCTGAACCTGATCGCGATGCTGCTGTTCCTGGCGCTGGACGGCCACCTGCTGATGCTGGGCGCGCTGGTCGACAGCTTCAGCGGCCTGCCCATCGGCGGCACGCCGCTGTCCGCCGGCGGCGCCATGGCCGTGGCCCGCGCCGGCGGCATGGTGTTCTCGTCCGGGCTGCTGCTGGCGCTGCCGATGATCGCGGCGCTGCTGACGCTGAACCTGGCGATGGGCATCCTCAACCGCGCCTCGCCGCAACTGTCGATCTTTGCGGTCGGCTTCCCGGTCACGCTGTCCGGCGGCCTGCTGGTGCTGATGCTGGTAATGCCGCAGATGGGCACCTACATGCAGCATATGATCGGGGCGGGGCTGGAGGCGGTCGGGACGGTGCTGGGGCAGTTTGCGCGGTAGGTTTGCGCTTTATCTTAGATCTCGAATATTACTTGACATGGCGCCTGAAAGGGCTAGTATTGCGCCATGTACTTCGATCTCTAAGATTTATGAGGTACCGCAACCACCGTTCAGGAGCCCTTCATGTACGACATTTTCGCCACCGACAAGCTGATCGACCTCTGGCTGACCGAAGACATCGGCATCTGCGACTTGACCGTCCAGACCATGATTGAACCGGGAGAGACCGGCACCTTCTGCATGAACGCCCGCGAGCCGATGCTTATCGCCGGCATCGACGTGGCGGCACGCATCTTCGCGCGCTACGATCCGACGCTGTCGGTCGATGTGCGCGTCGCCGACGGCGACAAGGTTGAAAAAGGCGCGGTGCTGCTTAACGTGAGCGGCAATGCACGCAGCGTCCTGACGGCCGAGCGCACCGCGCTGAACATCATGCAGCGTCTGTGCGGCATCGCCAACCATACGGCAACCTATGCCCAGGCCATTGCCCATACCAAGGCGCGCCTGATCGACAGCCGCAAGACCACGCCGGGCCTGCGCGCGCTGGAAAAGCATGCGGTGACCTGCGGCGGCGGCCTGAACCACCGGCTGAGCCTGGACAACGGCGTGATGATCAAGGACAACCACATCGCCGTGTGCGGCAGCATCGCTGCCGCCGTGGCACGCGTGCGCCGCAAGCTGCCCGTGCTGACCAAGCTGGAAGTGGAATGCGACCGGCTGGAACAGGTGCACGAAGCACTGGCAACCGGTGTCGACGTGATCATGCTGGACAACATGTCGGTGCCCGACATGAAGGAAGCCGTGCAGATCGTCAACGGCCGGACCAAAGTCGAGGCGTCAGGCGGCATCCGCCTGGAAACGATCCGGGCCGTGGCGGAAACGGGCGTGGACTACATCTCCACGAGCAAGATCACCCAGTCGGCCCCTGCCGTGGACATCGGGCTCGACGAAGCCTGACACCCGCGGGGCTCAGGCCCCCTGACCGATTCACGCCTTCTACCCAAGGCATTCACCCTTGCCGGTCTCGCCCGGCGAGGGTCTTTTCCGTTGCGGGTCGTCTACAGGTCCGAGAGCAGGCGCCCTACCTCCTGGGTGGACGGGACCCGCCGGCCATGTTCCGCCGACGCGGCTTCGTCGGCGACCAGCCGCTTCGCAATCGTGATCAGCACGCGGCGCGTGGTCAGCACGTCTTCTTCGCTCAGCCCTGCCACGCTGAGTTCATTCACCTCGGTCGCCAGCGGTTCAAGCTTGCGGCGCAGCCCGCGTCCGGTCTTGCTCAGGAACACATGCACCTTCTTCCTGTTGCCAGGAAGATGCGTGCGTTCCACGTAGCCCAGCGCCTCCAGCGCCTTGACTGCCGCAAACGTCGTCGGCTCGGTCACCCCGGCGCGTTCGCTCAGCTCTCGCTGCGACACGCCGTCATGGCGCCACAGGATACGCAGGATGGTCCAGTGGCCATACGAAACCGAATGTTCCGCCAGCCGCAGCTGCAGCGCCCGGATGTAGGCCCGGGCGGCATCCTTCACCAGGTGGGCAAGCCGTTCTTCATCGGCTTCATCCGCAGGCGTGATCGGGACCGGAGCATCCGGTTTCTTTGTGGCCATAGTCGTGAGGGAAAGTAGAGCGTATGCATGCGGCAGCGGACGGCCCGGTGCCAGCGACAGCGCACATGATAGCGCCTCCGGCGCTCGCACGCCGACATCACCGCTTCATCGGCCATGCCTCTCCATGTAGCGTTCACTCCATCAGTGCACGATGCCCGCAACCCATGCATGAGGCACCGTCACTGCGCACCCGTATCCCCGTGTTTTCCCCTACAAGTCCGCGAATCCCGCGTACACACTGGATTTGCGGGCGCTGGCCCGTTGTTTGCATTACCTTAGACATCGAACTTATCTTGACACCCCCCTGGCCGGTGCTAGCATAGCCACATAACTTCGACATCTAAGGTAATACTCATGAAGGCGACCGGCACATTCTTCTTTGTTGTGGGGCCCAGTGGCGCTGGCAAGGACTCCCTGATCGACGGTGCACGTGCCGCGCTCGACGGCGACTACGTTTTTGCGCGGCGCGTCATCACGCGTCCCGACGGGTCTGCTGGCGAAGAGCACGAAGGTGTCACGGAGGCCGAGTTCGCGCGGCGCCAGCGAAGCGGAGAGTTCCTGGTGACCTGGGACGCGCACGACCTGCGCTACGGATTGCCCAAGTCCCTGATGTGCGAGCTCGAACGCGGCCGCAACGTCGTGGCCAATGGCTCGCGCGGCGTCATCGCGGAACTCGCGGCGCGCTTGCCCCGTTTCGTGGTGGTCCTGGTAACGGCACCGCATGACGTGCTTGCCCGGCGCATTGCCGCACGCGGGCGGGAATCGGGCGACCAGGTTGCCAGCCGCGTGGCACGCGCGGGAGCTCCGGTGCCGCCACACGTCCCGTGTATCACGGTGTCGAACCACAGCACGCTGGAAGCAGGCACGGCACGCTTTGTCGAAGCCTTGCGCACCGGCACCAGGACATCCGCCGCCGAACGGCCGGCCAGCCGCACCAACCTTATGGCCAAGCTGCGCGGCGAGCCGCTCGACGAAGCGGCCTACGTTGCCGTGCTGCAGGACGCCATCGCCGGGCGCTACACCGAGGCCGAGCTGACCCAGTTCCTGGTTGCCGCAACCCGCACGCTCACGGACGAGGAAGTGGTGGCTCTGGCGCGCGCGCGTACCGCCTTCACACCCCGCATCGACTGGGACGAACCGGTAGTCGTCGACAAGCATTCGATGGGCGGCGTTCCCGGCAGCCGCATCACGCTGATCGTGGTGCCGATCGTCGCGGCCTACGGGCTGGCGATGCCCAAGACATCGTCACGCGCGATCACCTCTGCCGCCGGCACCGCCGATGCCATGGAGACCATCGCACGGGTCGACCTGGCGCATGAAGACGTGCGCCGATGCGTGGCCCAGGCACGCGCCTGCATCGCCTGGAACGGACGGCTGAACCATTCCGTGGTCGACGATGTGATGAACGCCATCACGCGACCGCTGCGGCTCGATTCGCGGCGCTGGTCGGTGGCGTCGATCCTGTCGAAAAAGTACACCGCCGGCGCCACCCACGTCATTGTCGACCTGCCCTACGGGCCGCAAACCAAGCTGGCAACACGCGCCGACGCCGAGGCGCTGGGCGCGCTGTTCGAACACGTCGGCAAGGGACTGGGCCTGCACGTACGCGCACTGGTCACGGACGGCAGCGGCCCGATCGGCCGCGGCATCGGCCCCGCACTGGAAGTGCGCGACGTCCGACTCGTGCTCGACAACGCTCCCGATGCGCCCGCCGACCTGCGCGACAAGGCCCTGCGCTTTGCCGGCGAAATCATCGCATTCGATCCCCGCGTGGACTCCCCCGAACACGGCATGCAAATTGCGGCGGCGCTGCTGCATGAAGGCAAGGCCAGGGCCGCGTTCGATCGCATCGCCGCCGCGCAGGGCGTTCGCTGCGATCCAGTGGCGCCGGGTACGCATACGCTGGTCGTTCCCGCCACCACGCGGGGCCGGGTGGCGGGCGTCGATGGCCTGCAGATTTCCGGCGTGGCGCGCGCCGCCGGCGCGCCGCGCGATGGCGGTGCCGGGGTCGACATGCTGTGCGCGATCGGTGCAAAGATGGCGCCAGGGCAACCGCTCTACCGTATCCACGCGGACTCCGCTGAAGCGCTAGAGGCGGCTGCAGCACTGGTGCGCGCCGGCGGCGAGTGCTGCCAGGCGGTGCGTATAGACCCCGATTGACCTGCTTTCCCGCTTCCTTCACCCTAACCGACGAGGCATATCAATGAGACCCCTATCCGTCGTCAGCAGTCTGGCATCGCTCCTGTTTGTCGCAGGCAGCCTGGGCACCCTGCCCGGGCGCGCCGAAGCCAATATCGCCAGTACCTTCCCGCAAAAGCCGATCCGCATGGTGGTGACGTTCCCGGCCGGAGGGGGGACCGATTCTCTCGCGCGCCTGATCGGGGCCGACATCAGCAAGTCGCTGGGACAGCCGGTGGTGATCGACAACCGGCCCGGCGCCAGCGGCAATATTGGCGCCGAGTTCGTCGCCAAGAGTCCTGCCGACGGCTATACGCTGCTCATCGTCAACAGCAGCTTTGCCATCAACCCGAGCGTCTTCAAGAAGCTGCAGTTCAATCCCAAGTCCGATTTCAGCGCCGTCATCACCTTCGCTTCGGTGCCATCGGTGATCGCCGTGCCATCGCACTCGAAACTCCGCACCTTCAGCGACCTGCTGGCGGCGGGCAAGAGCCCATCACCCCCCAGCTATGCGTCGTGCGGCAACGGCACCCCGCAGCATCTGGCCGGCGAACTGCTCAAGGTCTCGGCAAGGATGGACATGCTGCACGTGCCGTACAAGGGTTGCGCCCCCGCCATCGCCGACGTGCTCGGCAACCAGGCCGATGTCAGCGTCAACACGCTGACCAACACCATCCCCTACCTGAAAAGCAACAAGCTGCGCGCGCTGGCCGTCACGTCGAAGGCACGCTCGCCGTTCCTGCCCGACGTACCCACCGTGAGCGAGCTTGGCGTGGCCGGCTATGACGTCGACCAGTGGTTCGGCATCCTCGCCCCGGCAAATACGCCGCCCGAGATCGTGCAAAGGCTCAACACGGAAATCGCCAGGGCCATCGCCAGGCCCGAGGTCAAGGCATCGCTGACGCAGCTCGGCTTTGCCACGACGACAAGCACGCCTGCTGAATTCCAGAAGCTGGTGAGCGCCGACATCGATCGCTGGCAGAAATTCACGACGAAGATAAATCTGCTCGTCGACTGACCCGGCTGGGGCACCCGCCAGGCCACAGCAGACGGATCCCCCGACTTCCCGTAGTACATCGTTGCCACGCGGGCGCAAGCCAGCCCCCGTGAGAGCGCGTTCGTGCCTGCGGGACAGCCGCGACAATCCGGTGGCCCCGGGGGGGCGCATGCCAACTGGCCATCAGGCCGGATCAGAATCCGACCGTCGCCGACATCATCAAGGTTCACCTGCAGCGATGGGGCGCCGATGACGGCGCGTATCAAAAACGGAACCGATCTTGTTGTTTCGCATGTTTGCCGAATATACACGCTTGAAAAAACGTAGAAGAATCAAACGCGATGGCATGGATGGCATATTTGTTGCGCGAGAATTTTCGCGACGCCATCGTAAGCCAAGCCTTCCCGGCAGCCTGGCATTTTGAGGATCGGCAGGAACGAGAAGCCTGCGATTTACGCCAGAGCCTTCCTTTCCTGCCGCGGCGCGCCTTACAAAGATTTCGAATCCGGGGCACTTCCGTCAGGAGCCGGCGATGCCCAAGAGATTCTTATTTTTGTTCGCATTCTCGTTCTTACTTGGCAGCTGTGGCGGCGGCGGAGATGACGGCGGCAGCAGCGAGGCAGCGAGTCCGCCGGCGCAAACTCTGACAGTGCCGCTCACCACCGCCATGGCGGCGCTGGCGGCCAACGGCATAACCGCGAATTTTTCCATCTCCGGTTCAGTCGAGAATAAGCCAGTTTCAGGCTCAGGAACGCTCAACGCGGCGCCAGCCGATTCCGCCACGCTGAACAGCGCCGTTGTCCTGAAGACCACCGAAACCGTCACAGGCACAGTCATCACGAACGGAAACTCGGAGCCGTTTTCGGGCACCAGGTTTATCTTCAGAAACTCGGCAACCTTTGCCGTGGTCGCTATCGACCAGGGGGCGGATGGTTATGCGGCTTTCGCCGACTACACATTCCCGGCAACTGTAAAGGCTGGCGACTCCGGCCCGCTGGCAACCGCCACGATTTTCTCGGACAACACGCAAGCCGCGAAACTGGGCTCGCTCACCCAGTCCTTTTCCGTGGCACCCGATTCTGGGACCACGCTCCTCGTGACATTCCTCAACACAGAGTTCGATAACAACAATGCCCGGGTCGGAGAGGAGGAAACCACGTTCCGGATCGACACCAGCGGAAACATCAGCTTTGTCTCGTCCAAGTTCACTTTCTTCGGTGCAAACGGACAACCGGTGAGCACGCTGATCTTCCAGTAGAGTGGCCCCGGCTGCAATGCCTCTGCGCAGGGCGGATTCAGTGCCGGATGCCCCTGCCAGAGGCCGCTCGGCGGCGAGGGCAACCGCCGTTCAGCCTTTCACGCACACCACCTGCCGCAACGTGTGCACGATCTCCACCAGGTCAGCCTGCGCCGCCATCACCGCGTCGATGTCCTTGTACGCCATCGGGATCTCGTCGATCACCGCGGCGTCCTTGCGGCATTCGACCCCCTCGGTCGCATGCACCTGGTCGGCCACGGTGAAACGGCGCTTGGCCTCGCTGCGGCTCATGGTGCGCCCCGCGCCGTGGCTGCATGAGCAGAACGATTCCGGGTTGCCCTTGCCGCGCACGATGAACGAGCGCGCGCCCATCGATCCCGGGATGATGCCCAGCTCGCCCACGCGCGCACTGACCGCGCCCTTGCGCGTTACCAGCACGTCGGCGCCGAAGTGATGCTCCTTCTGCACGTAGTTGTGGTGGCAGTTGACCGCCTCCAGCTGCGCCTGGAAGGGCTTGCGCAGCACGCGCTGCGCAGCGGCCAGCACCGCCTCCATCATCAGCTCGCGGTTGCGGCGCGCGTAGGCCTGGGCCCATGACACGGCGAAGATGTAGTCCTCGTAGTGCGTGGAGCCTTCGACCAGGTAGGCCAGGTCGCGGTCCGGCAGGTTGGCGAGGTGCTTGCGCATGTCCTGCTGCGCCAGCGAAATGAAGGTCGTGCCGATGGCATTGCCGACGCCGCGCGAGCCGCTGTGCAGCATGAACCAGACTGCCTGGGCCTCGTCCAGGCACACCTCGATAAAGTGGTTGCCGGTGCCGAGCGTGCCCAGGTGATTGCGATGGTTGGTGCGCGCCAGGTGCGGATACTTGTCGGTGATGCGGCGAAAGCCCGGCGCCATTTCGGCCCATGCCGCGTCAACGGGCGCCGGCGCCGAGCCCCAGGCCCCCTGGTCGCGCCGCCCGCCCTGCGCGGTGCGACCGTGAGGAACGGCGTGCTCGATCGCGCTGCGCAGCGGCCCGAGGTTGTCGGGCAGGTCAGCGGCGGTGAGCGAGGTCTTCACGGCCATCATGCCGCAGCCGATATCCACGCCCACCGCGGCGGGAATCACCGCGCCCACGGTCGGGATCACCGAGCCGATGGTCGAGCCCTTGCCCAGATGTACATCCGGCATCACCGCAACATGGCGGAAGATGAACGGCATCCGCGCCGTGTTCAGCAGTTGCTCGCGGGCAGCGCCTTCCACCGGGACGCCGCGCGTCCACAGCTTGACCGGCTTGCCGGCGCCGGTGTCCAGCACATCATAGTGGCGATTGTCCGTCATGGCCGCCCCTGGCTTTGTCGTCGCGGATTGCAGGTTAGACGGCCAGGGCCAGTCCAGGATTCCCTGCCGCCCGACTCAGCCCAGCAGGAAGCTGCCGAAGGCGCCCAGGTCGACATTACCGCCCGAGATGATGATCCCCACGCGCTTGCCCTTCACATCCAGCTTGCCGTGCAGCACCGCGGCGGCGGCCAGGCAGCCGGTGGGCTCAGCCACGATCTTCATGCGCCCGGCGAAGAACTTCATGGTGTCGACCAGTTCCGCATCCGACACCGTGACGATGTCCGTCACCAGCTCGCGGATCACGGCAAAGGTGTGGTTGCCCAGGAACGGCGTCTGCGCGCCGTCGGCAATGGTGCGCGGGGTGTCGATGCGGACGATCTCGCCGCTGCGCAGGCTGCGCTGGCCATCGTTGCCGGCCTCGGGTTCGACGCCGTACACGGCACAGCCGGGCGACATCGCCCGGGCCGCCACCGCGCAGCCCGACAGCAGCCCGCCACCGCCGAGGCACACCACCAGCATGTCCAGCGGCCCGGTTTCCTCGAACAGCTCCTTGGCCGCCGTGCCCTGCCCCGCCATCACGTGCGGATGGTCATACGGCGGGATCAGCGTCATGCCGCGCTCGGCGGCGATGCGCCGGCCCAGCGCTTCGCGATCGTCCTGGTAGCGGTCGTACAGCACCACTTCGGCGCCATAGCCGCGCGTGGCTTCGATCTTGATCGCGGGGGCGTCCTGCGGCATCACGATCACCGCCTGCACGCCCAGCAACCGGGCCGACAGCGCGATCGCCTGCGCATGGTTGCCGGAAGAGAACGCCAGCACGCCGCCCGCCTTCTGCTGCGGCGTGAACTGGGCGATGGCGTTGTAGGCGCCGCGGAACTTGAAGGCGCCGATGCGCTGGAAGTTCTCGGCCTTGAAGAACAGCTGCGCGCCGGTGGCCACGTTCGCGGTGGCGGAGGTCAGCACCGGGGTGCGGTGAGCCGCCGCGCGGATGCGTTCGTGTGCGGCGGCGACGTCGTCGAAGGAGATAGGCAGGGCGGTCATGGCGGTGGCAAGGAGGCTGGGACCGGCCAGTTTACCCGCCCCGGGGCCACCTTGCAGCCAGGCCGGCCCGGCGTGGCGCTATGCCGCGGCCCGCCTGTGCGCCGCGCGCCGCTGCGTGGCCAGCGTATCGGCACCCCGGTCCGTGCTCCTGTTGCGCTGGCTAACGACGCGACGCGCCGAACTGATCCCTACGAGAGAGGGGCATGGCGTGGCCAGCAGGAGGAATGGCTGTCAACGCTGGGGATGTTGCAAGCAAGGCACGGTCACTTCGACCCGGCGATGACTGCGTCGCCAGGACATGGCAGCATACGGAGCCCATGCCCCCAGGAATGCCCCATGCTGAACGGATTCGATGCACTGGTCGAAGAGTCGATGGCGGACTGGAAGATCCCCGGGCTTGCGCTGGCCGTGATCCGCGACGGCGAGCCCGTCCTGATGCTGGGCTACGGCGTCCGCGACAGCGCCGGATCAGCACCGGTGACAACGGCCACGCAGTTCATGCTGTGCTCGATCACCAAGTCCTTCACCGCGGCCGGCCTGGGCCTGCTGGTGGACGAGCGCAGGCTGGACTGGGCCACGCCCGTACGCGACCTGATCCCGGGATTCCGGCTGCACGATGCCGTCACCACCGAGCGCATCACGGTGCGCGACCTGCTCTGCCACCACAGCGGCATGCCGCGCCACGACTGGCTCCATACCCCGGGCGACCTCGACACCGGCGAACTGCTGGCACGGCTGCGCCACCTGGCGCCCAGCCGTGACCTGCGCGAACGCTGGCAGTACCAGAACCTTGGCTACGTGATCGCCGGCCATGTGGCCGAGCGCCTCAGCGGCCAGCGCTGGGAGGACTTCACCGAGGAGCGCCTGCTGCGGCCGCTGGGTTTCTCACGCTTCGGTTTCTGCGCCGAGGCCCTGGCCGCCGCTCCCGACCACGCGCACCCGCATACGATGGTTGCAAGCGAGTGCTTGCGTGCGAACTGGTCCTCCATTGTGAAGCCGGCCGGTGGCCTCGCCACCTCGGTGGAGGACCTGGCGAAATGGATGCGCTGCCTGCTGGATGAAGGCAAGGTTGGCGGGCGTGCCCTGCTATCGCCGGCGATCGTGCGCGACATGATGACGCCAGGCGTGCATATCGGCATGTCGGAGTTCCCGGAGGTCGGCGATCAGCATTACGGCCTTGGCCTCACGGTCGAGCAATACCGCGGCGAGCGCACGGTCTCGCACAGCGGCAGCTGGCTGGGCTGGGCGGCGCTGATGACGCTGATGCCATCCAGGCGTATCGGCATTGCGGTGCTGACCAACCGGGCACCCAGCGCGGTGACCGCGCTGCTGACCTATGCGGCCCTGGACCAGTTGCGCGGCCATGCGCCCATCGACTGGCTCGGCCGCATGCGCGCCCGGCGCCAGGAAATGCTTGCGCAGCTGCGGGTCGACAAGTCGGCACGACAGGCGCGGCAACACACCGGCACCGCTCCCAGCCATCCGCTGCACGACTACGCCGGCGATTACTCCCATCCCGCCTACGGGCAGATCACCATCGATACCGATGGCGATGCACTCTCCTGGCGCTGGCGCGGCATGTCCGGCCAGCTCGCCCATCGTCATTACGATGTGTTCACCACCGCCGAAAAACCCGCCGAAATCCATCCTGACAACCTGGCCCTCACCTTCCTCTACAACCGGGAAGGCACCATCGACCGCATTGCGGCACCGCTGGAACCGCTGGTCGACGATATTGTCTTCCACCGCATGGCAAGCGGCGACGCGACCACGGCGGGGACCGACTGACGCGCAGGTTGCCGCGCAGCCGGCCCTGGCCATTGAGCGTGAGCGGCCCGATGCTGGCGATCGTTGCGGCGCGCGCCGCGCCGGCGTCGCCCTGACCGCGCCTGCCGACGGTCAGGCCACCGCCGCCGACGGCACTGCCTGCCCCGCCTGAGCACTGCGCCGCGCCAGCAAATCCAGCGCCACATCCACGATCATGTCTTCCTGCCCGCCCACCATGCGCCGCCGGCCCAGCTCGACCAGGATGTCGACCGTGCCCAGGCCGTAGCGCGCCGCGGCGGCCTCGGCATGGCGCAGGAAGCTTGAATAGACCCCGGCGTAGCCCAGCGCCAGGGTCTCGCGGTCGACGCGCACCGGGCGGTCCTGCAGCGGGCGCACGATGTCGTCGGCGGCATCCATCAGCGTGTAGAGGTCGCAGCCGTGCTGCCAGCCCAGGCGTTCGGCGGCGGCGATAAAGACTTCCAGCGGGGCGTTGCCGGCGCCGGCACCCATGCCGGCCAGGCTGGCGTCGACGCGGTCGCAGCCCTCTTCCACCGCGACGATGGAATTGGCCACGCCCAGGCTCAGGTTGTGATGGGCGTGCATGCCGGTCTGGGTTTCCGGCCTGAGCACATCCTTGAAGGCGCGGAAGCGCTCGCGCACGTCCTGCATGCCCAGCGCGCCGCCGGAATCGACCACATACACGCACTGGGCGCCGTAGCTTTCCATCAGCTTCGCCTGCTGCGCCAGCGCCGCGGGCGTGGTCATGTGGCTCATCATCAGGAAGCCGACGGTGTCCATGCCGAGTTCGCGCGCATATTCGATGTGCTGGCGCGAGACATCGGCTTCGGTGCAGTGCGTGGCCACGCGCACCACGCGCGCGCCGGCATCATAGGCGGCGCGCAGGTCGTGCACGGTGCCCACGCCCGGCAGCAGCAGCGTGGCCACGCGGGCATGGCGCACGGTCTCGGCCACGGCGGCGATCCATTCCAGGTCGGTATGGGCGCCAAAGCCGTAGTTGAAGCTGGAGCCCGACAGCCCGTCGCCGTGCGCGACCTCGATCGAATCCACGCGCGCGGCGTCGAGCGCGGCCGCGATGCGGCGCACGTGCTCCAGGCTGTACTGGTGGCGGATGGCGTGGCTGCCGTCGCGCAGCGTCACGTCCGAGATGTAGAGCTTCTTGGTGGGTTGTGCGGTCATCTTTGTCTCCCTGCGGCTCATGCGGACAGCCGGGTCTCGGCCAGGCGCTCGGCGCAGGCCAGTGCGGCGCTGGTCATGATGTCGAGGTTGCCGGCATAGGCCGGCAGGTAATGGGCGGCGCCCTCCACTTCCAGGAAGATCGAGGTCTTGAGCCCGCTCATCGGTCCCAGGCCGGGGATATTCAATGGCGCCGACGCGGCGATACGCTCGAACTGCACGCGCTGCTTGAGCCGGTAACCCGGTACGTAGCCCTGCACTGCCTGCGCCATCGCTTCGACGCTCGCCGCAATTTCCGCTTCATCGCCGTCCTCCGACAAGGTGAAGACCGTGTCGCGCATCATCAGCGGCGGTTCCGCCGGGTTGAGCACGATGATGGCCTTGCCGCGCGCGGCGCCGCCCACCGAGCACAGCGCCTGGCTGGTGGTCTCGGTGAACTCGTCGATATTGGCGCGCGTGCCCGGCCCGGCCGACCTGCTCGAGATCGACGCCACGATCTCGGCGTAGTGCACTCTGGCCACGCGCGACACCGCCGCCACCATGGGGATGGTGGCCTGGCCGCCGCAGGTGACCATATTGATGTTGGGGGCATCCAGGTGCTGGTCCAGGTTGACCACGGGCACCACGTACGGGCCGATCGACGCCGGCGTCAGGTCGATCACGCGCACGCCGTGCTGCTGCAGCACGCGGTTGTGATGCGCATGAGCACCGGCCGAGGTGGCATCGAAGGCGATGCGGATATCGCCGAAGCCCGGCATGCCGACCAGCCCGTCGATGCCCTCGGCCGTGGTCGGCACGCCCAGGCGCGCGGCGCGGGCCAGCCCGTCCGACGCGGCATCGATGCCCACCATGGCGCCCATCTCCAGGCTCCGGCCGTGGCGCATTACCTTGATCATCAGGTCGGTGCCGATATTGCCGGAGCCGATGATGGCCACCTTGTGGTGGCCGCTTGCTTTCATGTCCATGTCGTTGTCCTTATCGCGTGGGCGTCAGCGGCCCAGTTCCGTGGCGGTCTTGCCGCCGATGCCGAACTGCGCCTTCGGCACCTCGGTGATCATCACGCGCACGGTTTCCACCGGTGCGCCCACCGCTTCGACCGCGGCATCGGTGAGCGCGCGGATCAGGCGCGCCTTCTGTTCGTCGGTACGGCCTTCGATCAGGAAGACCTGCATGATTGGCATGGTGTGTCTCCTTGCTACGCGGTTCAGGTGAAGCGCATCGATACCGTGCCCAGGTGCTGGTAGCGAACGGTGATGTTGTCGCCGGCCGCCACCGCGATGGCCTCGGTCACGCCGCCGGTCATGATGAAGGTGCCCGCCGGCAGCTCGCGCCCGCGCGCCCCAAGCATATTGGCCAGCATGGCGACGCTGTTGGCCGGATGCCCGAGCACCGCCGCGCCGGCCGCGGTGGCCACCACCTCGCCGTTCTTCTCCAGCACCACGCCCAGGTTCTTCAGGTCCAGCCCCTCGGCGCCGCGGTGCGTGCCGCCCACGACGAAGCGCGCCGACGAGGTGTTGTCGGCAATCACGCTCTTCAGGTCGAAGCGGAAGTTCTCGTAGCGCGAGTCGATCACCTCCACCGCCGGCACCACGAAGTCCGTCGCGGCCAGCACGTCGCCGATATGGCAGCCAGGCCCCTTGAGCGGCGCCTTCAGCACGAAGGCGATCTCGGCTTCCACCTTGGGATGGATCAGCGTGCCGGTATCGATGGCGGCGCCGTCCATGCAGGCGCCATAGTCGGTGAGGAAGCCGTACACCGGGTCGCTCACGCCCATCTGGCGCATCTTGGCGAACGAAGTCAGGCCCATCTTGAGCCCGGCGATGCGGGTGCCGCGCGCCTCCTTGCGCGCGCGGATGGCGTCCTGGATGGCGTAGGCGTCGTCCCAGTCCATGTCCGGGTATTCGTCGGTGATCTTGCGCACCGCCTCGCGCTGCAGCTCGGCGTTCTCCAGGTGCTCGGCGAGCCGGGCAATGGTGTCGTGTGTCAGGTTCATGGCATGTCCTGCGCTGAATTGAAAAATGGGTCGGGTTCAGGCGAAGCGCACGCCGGCCGAGCCGATGCCGCCCAGGCTGATGCGCAGCTGGTCGCCGGCGGTTACGGGCACCATCGCGGCAAGAGAGCCAGACAGGATCACCTCGCCCCGCTTCAGGCCAATGCCCAGCCGGCCAAGCGTATTGGCCAGCCACGCCACCGCATTGACGGGATGCCCGAGCGCGGCCGCGCCGGCGCCGGTAGCGACGATCTCGCCGTTTTTCTCCAGCGTCATGCCGACCGTGCCCAGGTCCACGCTGCGCGGGTCCACCGCGGCATCGCCCAGCACGAACACGCCTGACGATGCGTTGTCAGCCACGGTGTCCTGGATGCGGATCTTCCAGTCGCGGATGCGCGAGTCGACGATCTCGAAGCAAGGCAGCACATAGGCGGTGGCGCGCAGCACGTCGGCATTGGTCACGCCCGGCCCCTCCAGGTCTTCCTTCAGCACGAAGGCAATCTCGCCTTCGGCCTTGGGCGCGATCAGGGTGTCGGCGGGAATCGCCGCGCCGTCGGGGTAGACCATGCCGGACAGCAGGTGGCCAAAGTCGGGCTGGCGCACGTCGAGCATGTCCATCACCACGCGGCTGGTCACACCGATCTTCTTGCCGACCACGCGCTCGCCGGCGTCGAGCCGATGCTGCACCATCGCCAGCTGGATGCGGTAGGCATCGTCGATGCTCAGCTCCGGCCATGATTCGGTCAGCGGCGCCACCGGGCGACGGGAGGCCAGCGCATGGTGCAGGCCGGCGCCGATCTCAAGGATAAGTTCGTTATGCATGACGGGACCTCACAGGCGGACGCAGACGTTGCGCAGCTCGGTGTAGAACTCGAGCGAATGGACACCGCCCTCGCGGCCGATGCCGGACTGCCTGGCCCCGCCAAAGGCGGTGCGCAGGTCGCGCAGGAACCAGGCATTGATCCAGCAGATGCCAACGTCCAGCGCGCTGCCCATGCGGTGCGCGGTGCCGAGGTCGCCGGTCCAGACCGTGGCGGCCAGGCCGTACGGGCTGTCGTTGGCCAGCGTGATGACTTCCTCTTCGGTGTCGAACGGGGCGATATGGCAGCACGGCCCGAAGATCTCCTCGCGGATCACGGCGGCGCTTTCCGGCAGGCCGGTCCAGATGGTGGGCTGCACCCAGGCGCCTTCGGCCAGCGCCCCCGGCATCTGCGGCACGCCGCCGCCGGTGACCACGGTGGCGCCGGCCCCGGCGGCCTTGCGGTAGTAGGACAGCACCTTGTCGCGGTGCTCGTGCGACACCAGCGGGCCCATGTTCACGCCGGGCTCGGTGGGCCGGCCCAGCTTCAGGCCCTCGGCCTTCGCCTTCAGCGCGGCGACAAAGCGCTCGAAGATCGGCCGCTGCACGTAGACGCGCTCGGTGCCCAGGCACACCTGGCCGCTGTTCTCGAACGCCGAGCGCGTGATGCCGGCCACGGCCTTGTCGAAATCCGCATCGGCGAACACGATGCCCGCGTTCTTGCCGCCCAGCTCGAACGACACCGGCCGCACGCCGTTGGCCGCTGCCTTCATGATGGCCTCGCCGGTGCGGGTCTCGCCGGTGAAGGTGATGCCGTTGACCTGCGGGTGCGCGGTCAGGAACGCGCCGGCCGAATCCGGGCCAAAGCCGTGCACCACGTTGTAGACGCCGGGCGGCACGCCGGCCTCGTTCATCACCTCGCCCAGCAGCGTCGCGGTGGCGGGGGTCTCCTCCGAGGGCTTGACCACCACGGTGTTGCCGCAGGCCAGCGCCGGCCCGACCTTCCATGTCATCAGCAGCAGCGGCAGGTTCCACGGGCACACCACGCCGATCACGCCGCGCGGGCTGCGCACCGCGTAGTTGATGGCCTTGCCGCCGTCGGGCGTGTCCATGGCAAAGCTTTCGGTCGGCACGTTGCGGATCAGGTCGGCAAAGACCTTGAAGTTGGCCGCGCCGCGCGGGATGTCGATATGACTGGCCAGCCCGAAGGGCTTGCCGGTATCGGCAATCTCGGCCTGCACGAATTCGTCGAAGCGGCGGTTGATGCCGTCGGCCACCGCGTGCAGCAGCTCGACCCGCTGCGCCACCGTCATGCGGCCCCACGGTCCCTGCAGCGCGCTGCGCGCGGCCCGCACCGCGGCGTCGACCTCGGCCTGTCCGGCCTCGTGCACGTGGCCGATCAGGCTGTTGTCGGCCGGATTGCGGTTCTCGAAGGTCCGCGCGGTGCCGACCCACTCGCCGTTGATGAAGTTCTTGAAGTCTTTCATGTTGTTTCTCTGGTATTGAAGCATTCGTGCACGGCAATCCTCCGCTCATCGATTGGGTGCTCCCTCTCCCGCAAGCGGGAGAGGGGAGCAAACGAGCGGGAGGCGAGCGTTCGCGCTCAGGTCAGCACATTCAAGAACGCTTCGTTCAGCTTCCTGTCGTGGTAGAAGATCGCGCGCCCCAGCTCGTTGTCGGTCCAGGTGATGGTGGGCTTGTCCGGGTAGTGGATATAGCCGCCGGAGAAGACCTCGTTGCGGTTGCCCGAGGGATCGAAGAAGTAGATCGTCGCGCCACGCGTAATGCCGTGACGGGTCGGGCCGATGTCGAGCGACACGTCCTTCTTGGAGATGATGTCGGCCGCCTTCAGCACTTCGCTCCAGTTATCAAGCAGGAACGAGGCATGGTGGAAGCGGTTCTTCTCCGGGTGGCGGATAAAGGCAATGTCGTGCGCCTTGTTCGAGCAGGTCAGGAAGGCACCGATCAGCATCTCGCCGTCGGCCCCGGCCACGACCTGCTCGGCCAGAGAAAAGCCCAGCACGTCGCGGAACAACCTGACGGTGCCGTCGACATCGTCGCCATACAGCAGGCAGTGGTCGAAGCGGCTGGGCGCCATGCCGCGCAGGTCGTCCGGCCAGGGGTCGGGATTGAGGTCGCCGGTCTTGCAGCCAAGCTTGTCCTTGTCGGCAAAGAGTTCGATCGCATGCCCTGTCGGGATGGTGAAGCGAAAGCGCACGCCGGTATGCGGGTGCTCGCCCGCGGCGATCCACTTGCAATCGCTGGCCAGGCCGGATTGCTCCACCTCCTGCGCCAGCCGCTCCAGCGTGTGGCCGCTGTCGACGCGAAAACCCATGTAGTCCATGCCCGGACTGTCGGCCTCGCGCAGCACCACGCTGTGGTGGTCGTGCTCGTCCCATGCCTTCAGGAACACCCGGCCCTGCGCATCGCGCGCGGTTTCGATCAAGCCGAGTACCTCGGTGTAGTGTTTCAGCGCCGGTTCCAGCTCCAGCACGCGCAGGGCTACATGCCCCGGTCGCAATACGCCTGTCAATGCCATGATGGGTCTCCTGGTGTGGTGGGGTGGCGTTGTGTGGGTGCCACCTTCCTTGCTTGTGCTTCGTTTGCGTGCTACCGGCCCTGTTCGCGCCACCGCTGCTTTTCCAGGCAGCGCTGCAGCAGGGCCACCGGCCGCAGGCGGATATCGCTGTCCGGGTAGGTCTTGCAGGCCAGCACCAGTCCGTCGCGCTGCTCCGCTTCGGACAGGCAGGCGCGGCTCATCTTTCCGGCGTGAAAGTCGCCGGCTTCGATGCGGACCTTGCACACGCCGCAGCCGCCGCCGCGGCAGCCGGCGGGGATGCCGCGCTGGCCCAGCACTTCCATGGCCCGCAGCAGGTTCTGCTCCGCCGCGCAGGGGTAGCGCAGCCCGCTGCCGGCGATCTCGACGGTATGCATGGCCGGCCTCCTCAGATCTTGAACAGCGGACTGCGCGCGCTGTTCTGCGCATCGGCCGCGGACAGGAACTTCTCGGTGTGGATATCCGCCTCGAACAGCCGGCCCTGCATCAGCGTGCGGATGCAGGCCTCGATCATCGGCGGCGGCCCGCACAGGTAGGCCTTGTGGCCGCGGAAGTCGGCATTGCCGTCCTGCGCGTAGAGCTGTTGCAGCACGTCATGCACGTAGCCGCGCGCGCCGCTCCAGCCGCTGTCGGCGGGTTCGTCCGACAGCGCGGGCACGTAGCGGAAGTTGGGGTGGGCCTGCGCCAGTGCCTGGAACTCGGCGTCGTAGTACAGCTCGCCGCGGTTGCGCGCGCCCTGCACCAGCGTCATCGGCAGGGTCTCGCCGGCGGCCAGCAGGTCCAGGATCATCGCGCGCGGGCTGGACAGGCCGGAGCCGCCCGCGAGGAACAGCATCGGCACCTGCGCCGACTTGCGCACGAAGAAGCGGCCATAGGGCGCTGAGAACGACAATTCGTCGCCGACCGCCAGCTGGTCGTGCAGGTAGCCGGTGGCCTGCCCGTCCGGCACGCGCCGCACGTGCAGCTCGACCAGCTCGTCGCCCGGCGCGTTGGCCAGCGAGAACGCACGCGGCTGGTCGCAGCCCGGCACGTTCAGGTTGACGTACTGACCGGCCTGGAAGGTCGTGCGTCCGCCATCCTTCACACGCAGCCAGATGCCCAGGATGGTGGGCGTCAGGGCGCGCGTCTCGACAACTTCGGCGCGATAGTCGGCCAGCGGCAGGCCCAGCGCATCGGCGTCTTCCTCGATGTCGGCCTCGATCACCAGGTCCGACTGCGCGGTCGCGCAGCAGGCCAGGCACTGGCCGTTGTCGCGCTCGAAATCCATCAGCGCGAAGCTGGAGGCCTCGCCCTGCTCGACCTCGCCGTCCACCACCTGCACCTTGCAGGTGGCGCACAGCCCGTGGCAGCAGGCATGGGGCAGCCACACGCCGTTGCGCAGGCAGGCGTCCAGCACGGTCTGCCCGGGAGCGATGGGGATGGTCTGCCCGATCGGTTCAATGGTCAGCGAATACATCTTGGTCTCCTTCCGGTGGTGCGTTCGACCATGCGCCTCAGCTGCGGCTGCCGCCGATGCCGTCCAGCCCCGGCGTGCGGAAGCGGATCACGTCCTTGTGGCCCAGGCCGTTCTCTTCCAGCGAGCGGTCCAGGTCGGGCTGCCAGGGCTGGCCGCCGCGCAGCCACTGCACCTGGCCCCAGTCGATGCGGGCAAAGTCGGGGTGGTAGCCGTAGACGCCGGGCAGCACCTTGTCGACCACGTCGCGCAGCGGCATCGACGGCGGGAACGGGAAGCAATGCGGCGCGCAGAACAGCAGGTGGCCGTCCCAGCCGATATAGAGCAGCCGGTTGCCGTGGAACACGGCCTCGCGGTCGGCCGCCTCGAAGGCGTAGTCGCCGATGGATACGACGGGCATGGTTGTCTCCTTGTCTTGTGATGGGGGCCGCTTCAGGCGGCGTCCGCGGCAGGCCCGATGCCCTTCCACGCGTTCCAGTTGCGCTGGTCCTGCGAGCCCTCGAAGTCCAGGTTGTCAGCGCCCGGGTTCAGCCGGTACCACTTGAGCACGTCCTCCAGCGTGGCGCCGCCGCAGTTGCCCTGGTAGATCTGGTGCACCGGCAGCCAGGCCTGCGCGTACTTGGCGGGCTCGTCGTCGAAGATGTCCTTGCAGCCGTCCGAGCAGAAATGGAACTTCATGCCGTGGTAGCTGCTTTCGCGGTAGCAGGTCTGGGTCGGGTCGTCCGGCTCCGAGAACACCATCGGGATCTGGCAGGTCTGGCACAGCATCGGCAGCGTGGTGTTGTAGAAGCGCTCGCCGGCCTGCTGGCGCTCCTGCCAGTGGTCCAGGCGCGGCTTGTAGTAGTGCTCGAAGGTCTGGGGGTACTTCTCGGCCAGCCATGCCATCTCGTCGGCCTTGGGCACCCAGGTGTGGAAGCCGGCGGCGCCCGCGTAGTTGTAGAAGGTGGCCCAGGCCTCGTGCGTGATGCGGTCCTTGGTCCTGGTGGCCACTTCGTGGTACTTGGGCATGCGCAGGCCGTAGCGCTCCAGGTCCTTGAACAGGGCCCCGCCCGCCTGCTCGAAGTACATCTCCCAGGCCTCGGCCCACGACATCACGCGCTTGGGCAGCATGTAGTCCATCATCATGCCGACCAGCGTGAGCAGTCGGAAGCCGCGCCAGAACCACTTGTCCAGCCACTTCTGCAGGATCGGGATATTGCCGGGGTCCTGCTCGCACAGGAACTTGACCACTTCCAGGCCCAGCGTCATGTGGCGCGACTCGTCGGACTGCGCGGAGAAGCCGAAGGTCACCGTGGCCATGTCGCCGTTGTAGGCGGCGCCGGACATGAACGGCATGAACAGCAGGTTGGTCAGCACATACTCGAACGAGAACGAGATCGCGGTGATGAACTCGAACGGCCCCGCGCTCATCGCGTCCTCGAAGTAGGACTTGGGCACCGACAGGTACCAGACCCGGTCGTGCATGTGGCGCCATTCGCCAAAGCCGTGGAAGTACTTGTTGTAGACCGACAGCGTGTGCAGCTGGGTCTGGGCGTGGCGCAGCTCGTCGACCGACTGCATCTGCGCCGCCACGCGCGCGCCGGCGCCGCGGAAATGCCGGCCCAGGTGCGCGTAGCCGCGGTGGGCGGCGTATTCCAGCGGCGTCACGCCGGTCAGGAACAGCCGCAGCGCGTTCAGGTAGCGCGGGTCGGATACGTTCAGGTGGCCGTTGTTCTGCACGAACGAGTCGATGATCGCGTACAGCTTGCGCTCCTTCTCCGACTGGTATTTCCAGTAGGCATCCATGGTCATGCGGAACGGGTCTTCCCATTTGTCCCAGTCGTGGATGCGGATGCCCTCGTACTTGTCGAACGGGAAGACCTTGTCCATCGGCTCGTAGGTCGTTTCCCAGGCCAGGTCCCGCGTCATCGAGGCGTACTTCTCGCGCAGGTTGAGCTTCTTGCGTGCGTCCATGATGTCTCCGTGATGTTCTGTGTGCCGCTGCCCGGTCAGGCGTTCCAGCGCAGCGTGAAGGCGTCTTCGTCTTCGTCGATGTTTCCGCACAGCGAGATCAGGTTCAGGTGGATCTCCTGCAGGTCCCAGTCGCGGCCGAGCTTGCCGGCCACCAGTTCGCGCACGATGGTCAGGTGGCCGGGGGCGTCGATCTTGACCATGGCGGGAAACTGCGACACCACCGCATGCGGGTTGGCCTCGGTGATGGCGTCGATGATGGGTCGGGTGTCGTCGTTGTTCTGCAGGGCGATATAGACGTTGGCAGCGGTGGCTGACATGGCGTGTCTCCGTGGGGTACGTCGTGGGCGGATCAGGCAGCCAGGCCGAGCCTGCCCAGGCGGACTTCGAACTGCTCGCGGCACAGCGCCACCATCTGCGCGCCGTCTTCGCCGGTGAGCGCATCGGCCACCGGCACCAGCGCCTGCGCCACCTCGGCGCAGGCGGCGCGCGCCCAGCCCGACAGCAGCGCGCGGTTGGCGTCGGACTCGGCCGCTGCGGCCTGGATCACGGCATCGACCCAGCGTGCGTGCTCGTCGCGCCAGTCGTTCATGAATTCGGTCAGCACCGCCAGCCCGGTGCCGCAGGCGCGCGCGATCACCGCGTCGGCATGCTGGTAGACCAGCGGGTAGAGCAGTCCGTCGAGCACCAGGTTCTGTGCGACGAAGGTCTCGAACCAGTCCCCGGTGACAAAGGTGTGCTCGACAAAGCGGCGCAGCGGCTGCCACGCGGCGCTCTCCAGCCAGGCCACCCTGGCCCGCTCCAGCGCCACGCCGGTATTGCCGTCCAGCAGCATGCCGATGCGCGACAGGTATTGGGCGATACCCAGGCGGTCCATCGCGCAATAGGTGCAGGCCTGCGTGATGGCCGTGCCCCAGCCATAGTCGGCGCAGTAGAAGTTGTTCATGTTGGCGCCCCACTCCACATGGCGCAGCGGCAGCAAGCCAACGGCCAGGCGTTCCTGCCATTCGGCCGGCAGCGCCTGCAGCAGCCCGCGCTTCTCGACGAAGGCAAAGCTCTTCTCGGTTGCATCCTGCTGGCGCCCACGCGCGGTCACGTAGGCGCCGTAGTAGAACTGGCGCGGGTCCTTCAGCGCGTACCAGTCCTGCATCACGATCGCCGTGCGGCGCTTGTCATACAGCTCGAAGCCTGGGTCCCAGGTGGGGCGGTAGTGGAAGTTCACCTCAGACTGCACGTCGTAGGTCGCCTCCTGGTAGCGCGACGCCGGCTTGTCGCCGAAGCGGCGCGCGACATGGCCGTAGGTCTGGCGCAGCGGCTGGATCTGCTGGGTCTTGATATCGACTTGCATCGCTTGGTCTCCTGTATCCCTTCTCTCTTTGTGATGCGGTGGCTGCGGCGTCAGTCGTCGGCTTGCGGCTGCGGCGCGGTTTCCAGCGGGGGCAGGAAGCGCACGCGGTTGACGCAGCAGAAGGCTTCGAACATCGGTTCCGGCATGATCAGTTCGACGTTGAGCTCCGGGTCGGCCACGCTGAAGGCGAACTGCACAAACCCTTCGGGGGTGCGGCCCTCGACCCGCACATAGCGCGGCGTGGCTTCGAACAGGGGAACCGACGGGGTGTTCATGGCGCGCTCCGTTGCGTTGGCTGGACGCAGGCCTTACTGCGAAGACCGTGCCAGCAAGCGCGAAGCGTTGTGGGACAAGGGTTACGGGGAATTGGCGATGGCGAGCGTGCGCGTTAACCCGGAAAGGTCCGCGCGAAACGCATCGATGAATTGATGAAGCTGCGCACAGGTCTTAATCAAATGATCAAAAGCCGCGCCGGGCGGGCGTTTGCGGGCAGCGAGCAGATGCGGATGGGATTGCCCTGCGGCGCAGCAGCGTGCGTGGGCAACCTGGGTGAGAAGACTTGATCTGGCAGGGAAAAATCGCTGGCGCGGTGCAGCATCGGGCAACTTCGGGCCGATGCGCGGCCCGGAGGGGCTGCATCAAATGATCAAGTGGGGAAGAAGCTGGAATTCGAGGCGCGTGGAAGACGCGATCGATGTTGATGACCACCGGCGCGCTCCCTCTCCCGCAAGCGGGAGAGGGAGCAAACCCTCGGCACTTGAGGCGAGGAAACGGCGTCAGTTACCGTTGCCGTGCCCGTTACCGGCACGCGTACCGCGCATCTTCCACCGATACGCCAGCTGCGGCCGCGTAATGCCGAGCAACCGCGCCGCCTGGCTCATGTTGCCGTCGGCGCGCTGCATGGCCGCCTCCATCAGCACGGTCTCGACGTCGCCCAGCGCCAGTTGCTGCTCTGACATCTGGTCCAGCAGCGCATGGACCGCGGCTTCGCGCAGGTCTGGCAAGGTGCCGCCCGCGCCCAGCCGCGGCGCGGTATCCACCACCGGTGCCACGGTGCCCGGCAGGAACAGGTGGTCGGCGGTGATCTGGCCGCCCTGGCTGGCCAGGATCACGCCGCGCTCGATCACGTTCTCCAGTTCGCGCACATTGCCGGGCCAGTCATAGTGGCGCAGCTCGGCCAGCGCGCGGTCGGTGATGCCGACGATGCGCTTGCCGTGGCGCGCGCCGTAGCGGGCCACGAAGCGCTCGGCCAGCGGCCGGATGTCGTCCAGGCGCTCGCGCAGCGGCGGGATCGTGACCGGGTAGACGTTGAGGCGGTAGTACAGGTCCTTGCGGAAGGTGCCCTGCTTCACGGCTTCGGCCAGGTCGACATTGGTGGCGGCCACCAGCCGCACATCCACCTTGCGCGTGCCGGTGCCGCCCACGCGCTCGACCTCGCCTTCCTGCAGCACGCGCAGCAGCTTGGACTGGGCAGAGGCCGACAGCTCGCCCAGTTCGTCCAGGAACAGCGTGCCGCCATGCGCACGCTCGAAGCGCCCGGGGCGCGACTGGCTGGCGCCGGTGAAGGCGCCCTTTTCCACGCCGAACAGCTCGGACTCGATCAGCTCATCGGGAATCGCCGCGCAGTTCACGGCAATGAAGGGCTTATCGGCGCGCCCGCTCACGCTGTGCAGCGCCTGCGCGAACCGCTCCTTGCCCACGCCGGTCTCGCCCAGCAGCAGCACCGTCACGTTGCTGGCCGCGGCCCGCTGCAGCAGGCCCCAGGCGGCACGGAAGCCGGGCGAGGTGCCGACCAGGTCGGCCGGCGTGGCCGGGGTGCCCTGCAGCGCGCGCAGGTGCTCTACCTCGCTCTGCAAGGCGATGATGGTTTCGATCACGGGATCGGGCTGGTACAGCGCCAGCGCCTGCGCGCCGTCTTCCCAGGCTTCCACCGGCTTGCCGATGATGCGGCAGTGCGGATGGCCGCAGGCGATGCACTCGACCTCGCGGTACAGGATGGTGCGCCCCATCAGCGCCGAGGTGTAGCCGGTGGCGTAGCCGATCTGCATCCAGCAGGCAGGCTCGTCGACGATGCCGAACAGCTGGCGGTGGACGTCGCCCTCGAAGGAGTCTTCCCACAGGAATTCGCCATCGTAGATGCCGGCGGCGATGTCGATGTCGACCTTGACCGGCGTGACCCGCACCACCCCCTCGATGGTATGCAGGCAGGGCCCGATCTCCAGCTGGCCGAAGTCGCTGTGGCCGGCGCGCAGCTTGCGCGCGACCTCCGCATCGCGCATGCCCGAATGGAAGCCCATGCGCATGAACAGGCCGCGCGCGCGCTCCATGCCCAGGGTGTCCACCAGTTCCTTGCGCAGCGCGCCCAGGGCGGCGGTATGGATCAGGATCATGCGCTGCTCGTCCAGCCAGATCGCACCCTCCTCCATGGCGAAGCGCAGGCGGCGGGCGAGATCGGCCAGGCCATCGCGCATGGTGGCCGAGAACTTGTCGGTTGAACTGCTCATTGTCTCCCCTCAGTGCCGGCGGGTGATCCGCTCGAGTGTGCCTTTCGGCTGGCATCTTACGCACATTATGTGCCAGGGAGACGGGGGCAGGGTAATGACATTCCCCCGGAGCATTTCCGGGGGCGTCTCCCTATGAACCGCGTTGGTCCGGGCCGCTCAATCCGCCCGGATACCCCGCTGGCGGATCAGCACACCCCACTTGTCGGTTTCCTTCGCCAGGTGCTCGCGCAGCACCGCCGGCGAACTGCCGATCGGCTCGGCGCCGATCAGCGCCAGCCGCTTCTGCACCGCAGGCTTGCGCAGCGCCTCGAGCATGGCGCGGTTGAGCGCGTCGATGACCGGCTGCGGCGTCTTCGCCGGCACGAAGGCGGCGAACCACGGCGACAGCTCATAGCCCGGCAGGCCGGCCTCCGCCACCGTCGGCACGTTGGGCAGCGCGCTGGAGCGCTTGCTGGTGGTGACCGCGATCGCCGTCAGCTTGCCCGATTCGATATGCGGCCTGGCCGAGGTGATGCTGTCGAACATGTAGTCGACCTGGCCGCCCAGCAGGTCCGTCATGGCCGGGCCGCTGCCCTTGTAGGGGATATGCAGCATGTCGACGCCGGCCATCGAGGTGAACAGCTCGCCTGCCAGGTGGATCGAGGTGCCATTGCCCGCGGAGGCATAGGTGTACTTGCCCGGCGCCGCCTTGGCGTGCGCCACCACGTCCTTGACGGTGCTTTCCTGGCGCCGCGCCTTGCTGGCCACCAGCACGTTGGGCACCACCGCCAGCAGCGACACCGGCGCGAAGTCCTTGACCGGGTCGTAGCTCAGCCGGCCGTACAGCGCCGGGTTCACGGCCATGCCGTTGGCAACGATGATCATCGTGTAGCCGTCGGCGGGCGCGCGCGCCACCAGTTCGGCGCCGATATTGCCGCCGGCGCCCGGCCGGTTCTCGACCACGATGGCCTGGCCCAGCGTGCGCGACATGTCTTCGCCCAGCGTGCGCGCGATATTGTCCATGGCACCGCCCGCGGGGAACGGCACGATCCAGCGGATCGGATGGTCGGGATAGGCCGCGTGCGCGGCCGGCGCTGCGAACGACAGGCCGGCAGCCAGTGCCAGCGCCCCTGCGCGGCTGGTGCTTGCCAGCCGCTGGAATAACGTTTTCATAGTCTCCTCACTGCTTGATGCGCCCCGCGCATATAGCGCGTCATGCGGGGAAGTTGCCTGCCAGTTCAGCCGCGCCGGTAGTGCGCCAGCTTGTCTTCGTCCAGCGCCAGCCCCAGGCCGGGGCCTTCAGGCAGGTGCAGGCTGAAGTCGCGGTACTCGGGGCGCTGCTGCACGATATCGTCCTTGAGCAGCAGCGGTCCGAACAGCTCGGTGCCCCAGGCCAGCTGCGGCAGCGTGCAGAAGCCATGCGCCGCGGCGATGGTGCCGACGCTGCCCTCCAGCATGGTGCCGCCGTACAGCGCGATGCCGGCGGCGTCGCCCACCGCGGCGGTGCGCAGCATGCCGAAGATGCCGCCGGCCTTGGCGATCTTCAGCGCGAACACGTCGGCGCCGCCGATGCGCGCCAGTTCCATCGCGTCTTCCGGGCCGCACACCGCTTCATCGGCCATGATCGGCACCACGAAGCGCGCGGCCAGCCGGGCCAGCGCCATGCGCTGCTCACGCGGAGTGGGCTGCTCGATCAGGTCGATGCCGGCGGCTTCCAGCATGGCGATGCCGGTGGCGGCGTCGGCCTCGTTCCAGGCCTGGTTGACGTCGACGGTGACGCGCGCCCGCTCGCCCAGCGCGCGCTTGATCGCGGCCACGTGGGCCACGTCGTCGCGCACGCTGCGCCGGCCGATCTTCAGCTTGAAGGTATGGTGGCGGCGCTCGGCCAGCAGTTGCTCGGCCTCCGCGATGTCGCGGGCGGTGTCGCCGCTGGCAAGCGTCCACAGCACCGGCAGGGTCGAGCGCACCGCGCCCCCCAGCAGCGTGGCCAGCGGCACGCCCAGGCGCTTGCCCTGCGCATCCAGCAACGCGGTCTCCAGCGCTGACTTGGCGAAGCGGTTGCCGCGCGCGACCTTGCCCAGGCGCGCCATCGCGCCATGCACGTTGGTGGCATCCTGGCCAGCCAGCGCGGGGGCCAGGTAGGTGTCGATGGTCAGCTTGATGCCTTCCGGACTTTCGTCGCCATAGGACAGGCCGCCGATGGTGGTGGCCTCGCCGATGCCCTCCACGCCGTCGCTGCAGCGCAGCCGCACGATCACCAGCGTCTGCTGCTGCATGGTGGCCATGGCCAGCTGGTGTGCCCGGATGGTGGGCAGGTCCACCAGGATGGCTTCCACCGAAGTGATAGTCGTGGTCATACCTTGTCGATGCGAATTGATCATTGAAGCCAAGTATGCGGCTTGACTTTGCCGGCGTCCAAGACCGATGATGTCTCAATCGATACCCTACAGGTATGGGAGCAGGACACCAATGGAACTCCGGCACCTGCGTTATTTCCAGGTCGTGGCCCAGGAACTCAACGTCACCCGCGCCGCCGAGCGGCTGCATATGGCGCAGCCGCCGCTGTCGCGCCAGATCCGCCAGCTGGAAGAAGAAGTGGGCGTGGCACTGTTCGACCGCGTCGGCCGCGGGCTGCGGCTGACCGAGGCCGGCCGCTTCCTGCTGGAGCAGACCACCCAGCTGACGCAGCGGCTGGAAGAAACCATCGAAGGCACGCGCCGCATCGGGCGGCAGGACAAGCGCTGGTTCGGCATCGGCTTCGTGCCGTCGGTGCTGTATGGCGTGCTGCCGGAACTGATCCGCGAACTGCGCGAATCAGACCGGCACGACCAGCAGGTAGAGGTAGGACTGGCCGAGATGATCACCGTGGAGCAGATCGAGGCGCTCAAGGCCGGCCGCATCGACCTGGGCTTCGGCCGCATCGCGCTGAACGATCCCGCCATCCGCCAGCAGGTGGTGATGGCCGAGCCACTGGTGGCAGCGCTGCCCGCACGCCTGCCCGCGCCGCGCCGCAAGGCGCTGACGCCACAGGCGCTGGCGGCGCAGCCGTTCATTCTTTACCCGGCCCGGCCGCGGCCCAGCTATGCCGACCACCTGCTGTCGATGTTCCGCGCGCAGGGCCTGCAGTTGCGTGTGGCGCAGGAGGCCAACGAACTGCAGACCGCGCTGGGGCTGGTGGCGGCCGGCATCGGCATCACGCTGGTGCCGGCCTCGATCCAGCGCCTGCATCGTGACGACGTGCGCTACTGCCCGATCGACGCGCCGGGCTTCGTGTCGCCGGTGATCATGAGCTATCGCGAAGGCGACACGTCACCGTTCCTGGCGCGGGCGGTGGAATGGGTGATGCGGCAGGCGCAGTAAGCTGCATCAGGTGCCGGTGAACTGCGGCGTGCGCTTTTCCTTCCAGGCCAGCGCGCCTTCGCGGATGTCCTGCGACTGGGTGGCCCGGCTGATGTCGCCAGCCAGCGCCTCGGCATCCAGCGCGCCGCGCCCGATCGCGTTCAGGTGCCGCTTGTGTGCACACGATGGGGCCCCACGCACGCCAGCCTGACTGAGAGCGGGCGGGGCCAGCCAGCAATTGCCAACTCTGCCAGCGCGACACTTTTGGTTACAAAACCAAATCGCCAAATGTGTTTGATGTCAAACATCTGACATTTGACCAATCAACAATCGCTCGCTGTCACGACAAGCCAAGGCCAACCGCACCCGAACCGGCCAGTTCCCCGCGCTTGTCGTCCGCGCGGCGGAAGTCCATGGGCCTGCATCCGATGTCGGCGCATGGGCTCGGCAATCGTTATCCCCCTCAACGACTACAGGGTATGCACACATGAGACCTTCATTGCTGTCGCGTTCCGCCCGGCCATGGCTGGCGGCCGGCACCCTCACCCTCGCACTGATGCTTACCGCCTGCGGCGGCGACGATTCGCCGGGCGCGACGGGCGGCACCCTCCAGCCCAGCGGCGCCAATGGCACCAAGCCGGACCAGCCAGGCAAGCCTGACCAGCCCGGCACCTGCACCACGCGTTGCGCCCCGTGATGCGGGCCCGCTTTCCGATCCAGCGACAGACCGACCAGCGACAGCCATGACCTTCAACCCGTCTAAGCGACATTTCCTCAAGACCAGCCTCGGCACCGGTGCCGCCGCCGCGGTGCTGGCCAGCTTTCCGCCCAGCATCCGCCGCGCGCTCGCCATCGAGGCCAACAACGCCACCGGCACCATCCAGGACGTCAAGCACGTCGTGATGGTGATGCTGGAAAACCGCTCGTTCGACAACTACTTCGGCACCTTCAAGGGCGTGCGCGGCTACGGCGACCGCTTCGCGATCCCGTTGCCCAATGGCAAGAACGCGTTCTACCAGACCGATGCCAACGGCAACCTCCTGACGCCCTACCATCTCGACGAAACCCAGGGCAACGCGCAGCGCGCGGGCGGCACGCCGCACACCTGGCCCGATGCGCAGGCCGCGTGGGACCACGGGCGCATGGACCGCTGGCCGGTCGCGAAGAAAGCGCTGTCGATGGGCTACTACGATGACGCCGAGATCCCGTTCCAGCGCGCGCTGGCTGACGCCTTCACGCTGTGCGATGCCTACCACTGCGCGATGCACACCGGCACCATTCCCAACCGCCTGTTCTACTGGACCGGCAGCAATGGTCCCACCGGCGACAACGTCGCGGTGATGATTAACGAGTTCAACGCGGGCGCGGATGTTGGCCCCTCCACCGAAGGCTGGACCTGGAAAACCTATGCCGACCGCCTGCAGGCCGCCGGCGTGGGCTGGAAGGTCTACCAGAACGTGCCGGACAACTATGGCTGCAACCAGATGATGAGCTTCCGGCACTGGCGCGCAGAGATGGAGAAGATGCCCGTCGGACGCAAGCTCTCCAACACCGCCGGCACCGGCGTCAACCCGCCCTACAACCCCGACATCGACGACCAGTACAGCCCGCTGGCCAAGGGCTTCTGCAACACCATGTCCGACGGCGGCTTCCTGCAGTCGCTGCGCGACGACGTGCTCAACGGCAAGCTGCCCGAGGTGTCGTGGATCATCCCGCCGGCCGAGTTCAGCGAGCACCCCGGCCCGTCCAGCCCGGCCAAGGGCGGCTGGTACGTGCAGGCCATCCTGGACGCGCTGACGGCATCGCCCGAGGTCTGGAGCAAGACCGTGCTGCTGATCAACTTCGACGAGAACGACGGCTTCTTCGACCACAGCCCGCCGCCGACCGCGCCGTCGCGCAACCTGGACGGCACGCTGGCCGGCAAGTCGACCCTCGACGACGCGCAGATGGCGTACGAGTACTTCAACTTCCAGCCCGCCACGGCCAAGCAGCCGCCGCAGGACGGCAAGCCCTTCGGCCCCGGCCCGCGCGTGCCGCTGTGGGTGGTGTCGCCGTGGAGCCGCGGCGGCTGGGTCAACTCTGAAGTGTTCGACCACACCTCGGTGCTGCGCTTCCTGGAGGCGCGCTTCGGCGTAATGGAGCCGCAGATCAGCGCCTATCGTCGTGCCATCTGCGGCGACCTGACCAGCGCCTTCAACTTTGCCACGCCCAACACCGAGACCCTGCCCACGCTGGCCGGCCGCACCACCCGTGCCGACGCCACCAGCCTGACCGCATGGCAGCAGACCCAGCCGGCGATCCCGGTGCCGGCCACGCCCGCGCTGCCTGAGCAGGACACCGGCACGCGTCCGTCGCGCAAGCTGCCATATGAACTGCATACCAGTGCACGCGTCGATGCCGCATCCAAGGCAGTCCGCCTGCTGTTCGCCAACGCCAGCACCAACCAGGCCGGCGCGCTGTTCCACGTCTATGACAAGCTGCACCTCGACCGCATTCCGCGCCGCTACGTGGTCGAAGCCGGCAAGACGCTGGACGACGTGTGGAACATCAATGCCGACGGCGGCAAGTACGACCTGTGGGTGCTGGGGCCCAACGGCTATCACCGCTCGTTCTCCGGCGATATCAACGAAGCGGTGACCACGTCCACCGAAATCCAGGTCTGCTACAACCCGTGCAGGAAGCCCACGATCCAGGTGAAGCTGCATAACGACAGCGATGCCGACGTGACCTTCACCGTCACGGCGCTGGCCTACCGCGACGACGGCCCGTGGACCCAAAGCCTGAAGCGGGGCAAGGTGGAAACGCTGGAATGGCCGGTGGCCGACAGCGGCAACTGGTATGACTTCGTCGTGACCTGCGAGGCCAGCCCGTCGTTCGCGCGGCGCCTTGCGGGGCGGATGGAGACCGGCGAGGACGCGGTCAGCGATCCGGAGATGGGAGTGGTTTGATGCCCTGCCTGCGGGGATGAGCGGAGTCCGTCGTGCCTCGGCGTGGCGGGCTCTTGCATGCAGCATGCAGGATCAAGGCGCAGTCGCATCGACTTGCCAGGTACAGCCATCGCATTGACAGCCTCACCGCCCCATGCTGTATTCGGCCGGCACCCACGCGAACCCCTTGCCCTCGCGCCGCACGTGGCCGATACCCGGGAAGGAGATATGCGCCGCGCCCACCCAATAGCCCTTGGCCGCTGCATCCGCCATGGCGCGCTTGCGCATCTTCACCGCGGCCGTGGAATCCACGTCGAAATCGATGGCTACGCCGGGCTCGGGGAACTGCAGGTGCTGCGCATGGATGGTGTCGCCCCACAGTTGCAGCCGCTGTCCTTCGCTACTGATCTCATAGAACGTGTGGCCCGGCGTATGGCCCGGCATGCGCAGCGGACGGATGCCGGGAAACAGCTCATGCTCGTCGTCGAAGCTGCGGACCTTGTCGGCTTTCAGATAGGGTGCGAACACTGCCTCCGCCTGCGCGAAGTTGTGCCGCTGGCCCGATGCCGCCCTGGCGGCGTTGGCCGGATTCAGCCAGAACTCAGCGTCGCGGCGGTCGACGTAGACCACGGCATTCGGGAATATGGCCTTGCCATCGACGGCAAGCCCGCCGGAGTGATCCACGTGGATGTGGGTCAGCAGCACCGCATCGATCTGCTCCGGCTGGTAGCCGGCCGCACGGATGTTGTCCGGCAGCTTGCCGCCCACGCCCGGGCCAAACAGGCTGCCCGCGCCCGCATCGACCAGCACCAGGTGCTGGCCGGTGTTGACCAGGAACGCATTGACAGAGGTCTCGGGCTGAGTGGACTGGTAGTTGCGCGCCTGCACCGACGCAATGTGCTCATGCGACGCATGCTTGAGCAGCTTGCTGATCGGCACGTTGACAGTGCCGTCCGACAGCGCCGTGATCTCGAACTTGCCGAGCTTCATGCGGTAGTAGCCGGGCGCCTGCGTGCCGACCTGGGGTGCGCCGGCATGTGCCGGGATGGCTACCACTGACCAGAGCAGCATACCGACCAGAAGTGCGCGGTGCCACAGGGGGGGCTTAGCCGGGAAATGAGGTGTGTTCATTGTGTTTGCCTGGAAAATGACCGCGAGCGAAAGGGATGCCCGCGTGTTGTGCAGGATTCTGGCGGCCGCGGCGGCATCGCACAAATCGATTGGAATGATTGCCGGTATCGCTGCAGGCGATACCGCAGCGGAGGCCGCGCGAGCCCTGTGGCGCTCGCGTCATTCATTCCGCCACGGAAACTATCGCATCAAAAAACTTCACTAGGCCCGCACGGGGCCGTCGCCGATACTCGTCCACAGTTACACCACGACGACGAGGGAGTCAGCATGAGGAAGTCAGCAGTTCAAGTCCTGGCCGCGGGGATCTTCGGCGCGCTGCCATGGGCACCGGCGGCCGTGCAAGCGGCGTGGCCGGAGAAGCCGGTGCGCCTGATCGTGCCGACCGCGCCGGGCGGCGCGCCGGACATCGTCGCGCGCCTGTTCGGCGATGCGCTGTCCAGGCGCCTCGGCCAGGCCGTAATCGTCGAGAACCGGCCGGGCGCGGGCGGAAATATCGGCATGCAGGCGCTGCTGGCCGCGCCGTCGGACGGCTATACGATCGGCTACGGCAACAATGCCACGCTGTCGACCAATCGCTTCCTTTACAGCAAGCTCCCCTACGATCCGGACAAGCTGGTGCCCATCGTCGGCCTGGTCACGACCTTCAACATCCTCGCCGTCAATCCGTCGCTACCGGTCAAGTCCACCGGGGAACTGGTGGCATACTCCCGCGCCAATCCGGGCAAGCTCTCCATGGGCTCGGCGGGCAACGGCACCACCAGCCACCTGGGCGGCGAGCTGTTCAAGGTCATGGCCAATCTCAGCATCACACACGTGCCCTACAAGGGCAGCACGCCGGCGCTGCAGGACCTGGTCGGCAACAACGTGCAGTTGATGTTCGACAATGTGCCTTCGATCGGACCGTACGTGACGTCCAACCGCGTACGCGCGCTGGCGGTGACCTCAAGCAAGCGCTCGCCGCACTTCCCGGATTTGCCCACCATGGCGGAGGCCGGCCTCAAGGGCTATGAACTGACGGCATGGGCGGGCCTGGTTGCCGCGCCGGGCACTCCCACCGAGGTGATTGAGCGGATCAACCGGGAAATCAACGCGATCATCAATGACCCGGCATTCCGTGCCCAACTGGACAAGCTCTCATTCGATCCGCTGGGCGGCACCGCGCGCGACTTCCAGGCGCTGATCGCGAGCGAGACCGTCAAGTTCGGCGAGCTGGTGCGCAAGAGCGGCGCCAGGGTCGATTGAGAGAGAACACCATGCAAACGCACCAAGACCTGCACTTCAAACTGATCATCCGCAATGGCGACGTCATCGACGGCACCGGCGCGCCGCGCCGCACGGCCGACGTCGGCGTGGCGGATGGCGAGATCGTCGCCATCGGCAACCTCGCGGCAGCGCGGGCAGATGCCGAAGTCGATGCCACCGGCCTGATCGTAGCGCCTGGGTTCATCGACACGCACACGCACGACGACTGGATGGTGTTCCAGTCCCCCGACATGCTGCCGAAGGTCACGCAGGGCGTGACCACCATCATCGCGGGCAACTGCGGCATCAGCCTGTTCCCGCTGGTCACCGACAGCATTCCGCCGGCTCCGCTCGACATCATGCGTGGCGGCTACCGCTTCGATTCTGTGCGCGCCTACCGGGAAGCGTTTGCGGTGCGGCCGGCGGCTGTGAATGTCGCGGTGCTGGTGGGGCAGTCCACGCTGCGCGCCAGGCGCATGGGACAGCTCGGCCTGCCCGCCAGCGATGCCGAGATCGAGAGCATGCGCCAGGATGTGGAGAACGCCCTGCGCCAAGGCGCGATCGGAGTGTCCACCGGCACCTTCTATCCGCCTTCGGCCGCGGCACCCGAGGATGAAATCGTGCGCATGTGCGAGCCGATGAAGCGGCTCGGCGGTGTGCTGGTGTCGCATATGCGCGATGAGAGCGACAACATCAGCGAGTCGATCGACGAGACCGCGCGCATTGGCAAGGCGCTGGGCGTATCGACCGTCATCTCGCACCACAAGCTGGTAGGCAAGCAGAACCATGGCCGCAGCCGCCATACCCTGGCCCAGGTGCGCAACCTGGCCGAAACCATGCCGCTGTGCCTGGACTGCTATCCGTATGCGGCGTCATCGACCATGCTGCGGCCCGAACGGGTGCATCAGTGCGACCGCATCCTGATCACATGGTCGGCCCCGCACCCTGAGGCCGCGGGGCGCTACCTGGAGGACCTGGCGCAGGAGTGGGGGCAGACGCGCCATGAGGTTGCAAGGCAGCTGGTACCAGGCGGCGCGGTTTACTTCATCATGGACGAGACGGACGTCCGCGACATCCTGACCTATCCGGACACGATGGTCGGCTCAGACGGCATTCCCTCCGACGAAACCCCACACCCGCGGCTGTGGGGCACGTTCCCGCGCGTGCTGGGGCTGTACTCGCGCGACCTGGGCCTGTTCCCGCTGGAACGCGCGGTCCACAAGATGACCGGACTGCCGGCGCAGCGCTTTGGACTGGAGCGGCGTGGAGAACTCAGGCCGGGCCATGTCGCCGACATCACCGTCTTCGATCCGGCAACGATCCAGGACCGCGCCACCTTCGACGACCCGCAGCAGCCGTCAGTGGGCGTGCGGCATGTGTTCGTCGCCGGTGAGGCCACCCTGCGCGACGGCCTGCCGGCCAGCACCCGTCCCGGGCGCTTCGTCACTTCCACCCTGGTGAAGGCGGACCAGGCCGGCTGAGGACGCGCTTCACCTAGCGCCCGCTTGCATCGGCGCTTTGCTCAAGCAGCCACGCGATGAAGGTCTGCATCGCCGGGCTGTCGCGCTTGTCCTCCGGACAGATGAAGTAGTAGGCCTTGGGTGAGACATAGGGCTCGTCGGACAGGCGCAGCAGCCGGCCGGCCTTGATGTCTTCACCCGCCACATAATCGGGCAGCAGGGCCACGCCCATGCCGCTGACGGCGGCCTGCAGACCCATGGTCAGCAGACCATAGCGTGAGCCGTCGTCGGGATGCGGCAGCTTGATCCCGGCCTGCCGGAGATAGGCGGGCCAGGCCTCCAGCGCGGCGATCTGGTGCAGCAGCGGCAAGCGCTTCACGGCCTTGGCCAGCGTTCCGCCGCCAGGCAGCAACTCAGGCGCGCACATCGGATAGAGCACCAGCGGCATGACCTTCAGGCTGAAATGGCGTGGCGGCGGCCCCGCGCAATACATGATCGCCGCATCGAGCCCGGTGCTTTCCAGGTCGACCGGCCCCACCTTGGTCGTGACGTTTAGCTGGATCTGCGGCTGCGCCTTGACGAACCTGAGAATGCGCGGCAACAGCCAGATATTGCCCAGCGAAACCGGCACCGACAGGTTCAGCCGCCCGCCCGCGGCGCGGCCGGACTGCACCTCCATGGTCGCTTCCTCCAGCAGCGCCAGCGCCTTGCGCACGTTCCTGAGGTAATCCTCGCCCGCGGGTGTCGCCGCCACCGCGCCTTTGCGCCGGTTCAGCATGCGCGCGCCGAGGAACGATTCCAGCTCGGTGATCTGCTTGCTGACCGCGCTCTGCGTCAGGCAGAGTTCCTCGGCCGCCCCGGTGACGCTGCCCGTGCGGGCCGTGGTCTCGAATGCGATCAGGTTCGCCAGCGCAGGCAGGTGGCGGCCGTTTGTACTTTTCATGGCGGTAGGGCGTGACGGGAAGCCGACTTCGGTTTGAGGGGCCGTTCGCGTGCTGGCATTGTCATCCATTCATTCCCTGAAGGAAAGAAGCATGGACAAAACTTCCATTGCCTGCCGGCACGGCTGCACCAATACTGGCGTCATGCCGCCTGATTGCCGATGACTCCGATGCCTGCTGCCGCCCCTCGCCTTGTGCCTGATCGTTTCGACCTTCTCGAGGCCTCCATCGGGGAACTCGCCGCCGCCATGCACGCCGGCCGGATCAGCGCAGCGGGTCTGGTGGACTACTACCTCGCGCGTATCGCCGCCTTCGACAAGGACGGGCCGCGCATCAATGCGATCAGTTGCATCAATCCCGCTGCCATGCACGAGGCGCGAGTCCTGGACGACGAACTGCGCACGCACGGCCCGCGCGGGCCTCTGCACGGCATACCGATGGTGGTCAAGGACAATATCGATACTGTCGGCATGCCGACCACTGCCGGCTGCGCGGCACTGCGGCAGGCCTACCCGCGCGCCGACGCGGCCTGCGTGGCGCGCCTGCGCGCGGCCGGTGCCATCGTACTGGCCAAGACCAACATGTCGGAACTGGCCGCCTCTAACGGGCGCTTCGGGTACAGCTCTGCCAACGGCCTGACGTTGAACCCCTATCGCTTATCCCGCAACGCCAGCGGTTCCAGCAGCGGCACCGGTGCGGCAGTGGCGGCCAATTTCGCGGCGTTCGGGCTGGGGACCGATTCGTTCGGCTCCGTGCGCGGTCCGGCATGCGTGCATGCGCTGGCCGGTATCCGGCCTACGCATGACCTGGTGGAGTCGGCCGGCGTACTGCCGCTGGCCACATCGTTCGATATCGTCGGGCCCTTGGCCCGTAACGCCGACGATGCGGCCATGGTCCTGGATGCACTGGTGCCGGGCTCAGGCGTTATCGCACAGCCGGCGTCGCTGGCTGGCCGCAGGCTGGGCATCGTGACCGACTTCGCCGGAGGCAGCGACGAGGTCGACGCACTCTTTGCAACCGCAACGGAGGCGATGCGGGCGGCGGGCGCCGTGACGATACCCGTGCGTCTGCCGGCATTGGCGCTCACGCTCTACGCCGACCTGCTGGACGCTATCGTACAAGCGGAATGGGTGCGTGGGCTCGATGCCTACCTGGGACAGTTGCCTGGCGGTGCTCCGGCCAGCACGGCCGCACTGCTGGCGCACATCACCACCACGGACCTCTCCACGGATGCGCACCAAATGAACCCGCTTACGCTTGCCGCGCTGCGGCATGCGTTCGAGATGCGAGACACGCTGCCCCAGGCCAATGTTGCAGCGGCACGCCGCTTCGGCGCCATGCTCGACGACATCCTGCGCGGGCGTGGCCTGGAGGCCCTGGTATTTCCCACGCTGGCCTGCCCGGCCTCGCCGCGCTTTGACATGGCGGACGCCACTTACCATTGCCGGGCGCAGCAGCCGCTGGCGGCAATGCATATGGCAAGCGCCAGCGGCTTTCCGGAGGTCAGCGTACCCATGGGATTCACGTCGGCTGACATCCCAGCCGGGGTGTCGTGGCTTGGACGTCCACGCAGCGATGCCGTGCTGCTGGCCATTGCGTCGGCCTTCGAGCGCGCGACCGGGCACCGCCGCCCACCCGTCAGCACGCCGGCCCTGGCATGACGACGGCCGGCTTGCCGCGGATTGCACGCGATGTTCCAATGCCCTATCTGCGGGGGGGGTAGCAAGATGAGCATTAAGGAAGGCCATTTTCGCGGCGTCGACCTGAACCTGATGGTAACGCTGACCGTGCTGCTGCGCGAGCGCAGCGTCTCGCGCGCCGCGGCGCGCCTGCACCTGGGACAGCCAGCCGTCAGCGGTGCACTGGCACGGCTGCGGGAGATGTTCGACGACCCGTTGCTGGTACGCACCGCTCACGGCATGGAGCCGACCGAGCGCGCACTGGAACTCGAGCGGCGCCTGCTGCCGGCCCTCGGCGAGATCGAGGCCGCCCTGCTGCAGCGGCGCGACTTCGACCCGCTTACGTCGGACCGGACTTTCGTGGTCGGGATGCCGGACTGGGTGGAGCTATGGCTCGCGCCGCGCATTCTGCCGAGCCTCAGCACCTGCGCGCCGGGCGTGCGACTGGCCATCGTGCCGACGGACCCGTTCCGTGGCACCGAGATGCTCGAGCGCAATGAGATGGACCTCGGTATCGGGCCATTCGCCAAGGGCGCGGCATGGCGGCGCGAGCGCGCCTGGCAGACCATGGGCTTTCGCTGCGTCTATGGGGCCGCGCCGCTGGATGCTTGCCAGATCCTGTCGCTGCAAGACTATCTGCGGTTTCCGCATGTGCTGGTGTCATATCGCGGCGCTTTCGACAGCACCGCCGATACGTGGCTGGCCACCCAGGGCCAGGCGCGGGACGTGCGCTACAGCAGTGCGCGCTTCGCCAGCGTACCGGCCATCCTGAAGGGAACCGCTGCACTGGCAACGGTGCCGGCGGTGCTGGCGGACCAATGGTGCGCCACCGAAGGCCTGCGCCAGCTTCCCTGCCCCGTGCCGATGCCTGACTTCACGGTGACCGCAGTCTGGTCCGCGGCAAGGGACAATGATGCGGGCCTGATGTGGCTGGCAAATACGTTCGCCGGGCTTGCACAGGATGGCGTGCCCGCTGGCATATGACGCTTCCCTGACGGGCGATGCTCGGACCCGGTCAGGCCTTGCGCCAGACTGGCGAAGAAGAAATCGCTACCTTGCGCGGCAGGATCTGCTGCGCGGTGAAGGCATCGGCGATGCGCTGCTGCTCGGCCAGCGCGGCGGCGTCGACCGTGCGCACCGCATAGCTGCGCCGTGCGTTCGCGGCTTCCACGGTGGCCGCATCCAGGCCGATCAGTGGCGCATGCCAGCGCGCTGCCTCGGCCGGATTGCGCTTGACCCAGTCACCCGCGTCGCGCAACGCATCGAACACCACCTCGAGCACCTCGGCATGCGCGCGCGCGAACGGCGTCGCCGCCAGGTAGAAGCGCCGATAGCTGGCCAGCCCCTCGCCATCGCGCAGCAAGCGCGCATTGGCCTGGCGCTGCACCGCGGCCAGGAACGGGTCCCAGATCACCCATGCCGCCACGCTGCCGCGCTCGAACGCCGCGCGGGCGTCGGCCGGGCTCAGGTATGCCGGTTCGATATCGCGGATCGACAGACCCGCGCGCGCCAGCGCTTCCAGCACCAGGTAGTGCGCGCCTGCGCCCTTGGCAAATGCCACCCGCTGCCCCTTGAGCTGCGCCACCTCGCGGATCGGCGAGTCGCCACGCACGACAATGGCCTGTGCCTGCGGCGAAGGCGTCTCGCTGGCGTAGTAGGTCAGCGCGGCACCCGCGGCCAGCGCAAACGGCGGCACCGCATCGGCCACGTCGGCGCTCAGGTCGATATTGCCGAGGTTCAGCGCTTCAAGCAGCGGCAAGCCCGAGGTGAATTCGTACCACTGCACCGTCACCCCCTTGGGCGCCAGCGCCTTCTCCAGCGTCTGCCGCGACTTCAGCAGGATCATCAGCGTGGAGGATTTCTGGTAGCCGATGCGCAGCGCGGTCTGTCCTTGCCCCCAGCTGACGCCTGGCAGCACACTGGCGGCAGCTGCGGCGCCCGCTGCCGTCAGAAGCAGGCGGCGGCGTGAGTCGTGGGTCGGGTTCATAGCGGTGTTCCGGGATTTCATTGGAGCGCCAGCTTAGTCACGGGCCCGCACAAAGCCAACGAAGATTGTCGCGGATGCTTATGCGCCGCGCGCGCGGATCACCGCGGGCCGGCGCTATCATCTGCCATTCCTGCGCAACTACCGAACGAAAACCATGAACCTGTCTGCCGGCATCCCCATCCTCCGGATCTTCTCGGTCGACAAGGCCAAGGAGTTCTACCTCGACTTCCTCGGCTTCACGCTCGACTGGGAGCATCGGTATGAAGAGGGATTTCCGCTGTACGCGCAGGTCAGGCGCAGCGGCCTGACGCTGCACCTGAGCGAGCATTATGGCGACGCCACGCCCGGATCGACGGTGTTCGTGACGGTGGAGGATGTCGATGCGCTGCAGCTGGAGCTGTCTGCCAAGGACTATCCGTACGCGAGGCCCGGTGTGGAGGATGTGGGCTGGGGACGGATGCTGCAGGTGGCCGATCCGTTCGGGAACCGGCTGCGGTTTTGCGAGGTGGCGGAGGATTAGGTCAGCACTGGCAGGCGCCTTCCTGCCAAGACTGGCCCGCTCAGTTGCGCTTGACCAGCGGCGCCGGGAACCACTCCCCGGACAGGACCGGCTGGTCCGCCCCATAGAGCCGGAACGTCAGGTGGTAGTTCTTTCCCTTGGGCGTGGGCAGCCAGTTGCCGTCAGGCGCGTCCTTCGGCCTGGCAGGCGCGAAGTACAGCGTCAGCGAACCGTCCTCGCCATAGCTCAGCCTGGACTGCTTGTTGATCAGGAACCGGTTCTTCGCATTCGGGATCACGCGGAAGTTTTTGGCATCCACCGCAATCACCGACCAGAAGTATTTGACGTGGCGCGCGGGCAGCTCGTCCTTCGGGAAGGTGATGGTGTAGGTATCGCCGCCGTCGAGCTTGGTGCCGGTCCCGTCTGCATCCGTCTTGAAATAGACGACCTCATCCGTGCTGTTGGCCCAGATCCCGCCCAGGTTGATGCGGGTGCGGGTCTGGAAGTCGCTGCCGTACTTGCCGATGGTAGCGGGCCGGTTCCAGCCGTTCCTGATGGTACCTGCGGTGGAGAACGACTGTAAGAACGCCGGCAGCGTCTTCTCGCGGATGACCTTGTCCACCCGCGCGCGTTCGGCGAGGCTGCTGGCCACCGCGGCACTCACCGCGCGCACCTTGGCCTGGATGGGCTCCATGCCCGGATTGATGTCCGGCTCGGAGCGAAGCGCAACGGCTGCCGAGTCAAAGGCTTCAACGCCGGGGAGCTTGTCATTGCTGAAGGCGGGCGTGGCAGGTACCGGGGCAATCGTCGCCGTGCCAGTGATCCGTGTCGTGATCCGATGCTGCAGGGCAATGGCCTGCTTCTTGTCTGCGCCGATTTCCACCCGGGCCAGCACCCGCGAGGTCTTGCCCGGCAGGTCGATGCGCCTGGCATTGGGCGAAAGTGCCGCAGTGGCACCCTTCAGGCACATCGCGAATTCGCCGCCTGGATGGTCCGGATAGTTGCGTTCGTTGATATTGGCGACGGTTTCGCCCCAGCCGTTCAGGAACTGAATGGTGTAGTAGCGCCCCTTGATGGCCGGCACGCTGAAGACCGTGCAGGTCTTTTCGTCGACCGCAATCCAGGCCTCGCTGTAGGCGACATCCAGATTGGGGTTGGCCCACGACACACCGCCGACGTCGCGATGAATGATCCGGTTCCACTGGAAACCTTCTTTCCGGAAGTCGATTTGCTGCTGGCGCAGGACAAGCAGCCGGCCCAGCAGGTAGATGTAGGCATCGTTGATGTCCTGTTCCGACACCGCGGCCGGCGCGGAGCCCGACGAGACAGCCGACGCGGCAGCCAACGCCGCAGCCGGCGGGTTACTGCATCCGGCCAGGCCCGCGAACATGGAAACGGCCAGCACCGAGGCACCGACGGCGCGGTTTGAGATAGACATGGGGCCCTCTCTTTCCAGTATCGCGATTTGCGGTCGCTAGACTGTCGCTGAGAGGTGGAAAAAAGTGAACTAAATAAATTCTTCAGGTGATCTGAATAAAGTCGATCCGGACACTTCTTTCGCCCCGGAGATGCCTGAGTGGGGCCACCGCCGCAAGCAGAACCACCGATCTATGCTGTCAGGCAGCACAAAGCCATTGGAACAACAAGGCATGCAGCTGCGACGGCTCCAGTGGCTTGTGCAGGACCAGGTAGCCTTCACGCTCGGCCTGCTGGAGCGCCTCGGAATCGAACTCGCCGCTGACCATGGCACCGCTTGCGTCCGGGCAGCGTTCGAACAGCGCCTTGAGCACCTCGAAGCCGCTCTCGCCGGAGCGCAGGCGCTGGTCGCACAGGATCGCCTGGGGCTGCAGGCCGGCATCGACCAGTGCCAGGGCTTCCTGCCCCGACGCCGCGCACGCCGCCTGCACGCCCCAGGCCTCCATCAGGCTGGTCCACGCGGCGGTCACCAGCGGGTCGTCCTCGACGACCAGGCAGACGCCCTGCAGCAGGGTGGACGCCGACAGGCCTTCGGGTTCGTAGACCGGCTCGGTCGCCGCCGGCGCCAGCGGCTTCGCTTCGGGAAAGCGCAGCCAGAACCTGGAGCCGCGGCGCTCCACCGAGTCCAGGCCGTAGGTGGCGCCCATCAGCGTGGCGCAGCGCGCCACCACGGCAAGGCCCAGCCCATGGCCCGCGCTGTCGATGCGCCACGCATGTTCGTTGCGATAGAACGGCGAGTAGACCCGCCCCTTCTCTTCGATCGCGATTCCCACGCCGGTGTCCCAGACCTCCAGCAGCCAGTGGCTGCCGCGCCGCCGCGCGGACACCAGCACCCCGCCGCGCTTGGTATAGCGCAGCGCGTTGTGCACCAGGTTGACCAGAGACTGGCGCAGCAGTGCGGGATCGGCCAGCACCGCGGCGGCGCCTGCGGGCAGGCGCACGCGCAGGTCCAGGCCGCGGCTGCGCGCCTCTTCCCGGAACAGCGACGCCACCTCTTCGACCAAGGGCGCAAATGCCACGGCGGTATTGCGCGGGCTGGCAATGCCGCCTTCGATCCGGGACAGATCGAGCAGTGAGTTGAACATCAGGTGCACCGAGCGCACGCTGCGCCGCAGGTCGTCCAGCGGCGGGATCAGGGCCGGGTCGCGGTTGCGCCGCGCAATGGCTTCGATCAGGAAGCCCATGGCATGCACGGGCTGGCGCAGGTCGTGGCTGGCGGTGGTGAGAAACAGGTTCTTGGCCTGCAGGGCTTTCTCGGCCTCTTCCTTGGCCAGCCGGTAGCGCTCGGCCAGGCGGATGCCGTCATCCTCCATCCGTACCTGCTGCCGGAAGAACTGGTTGGCGATCAGCGCGTGCCGGTAGATGGCCAGCGCATACAGCAGCGCCAGCGGCAGCACGAACGGCCAGTGCTCAGGGAAGCTGCGCGGGGTGTTGACGATCTGCAAAGTCCAGCAGGCAACGAAGAAGCGCTGGAATACACCGAGGATCGGCGTCTGGTGCGTGGCATTGGCCGCCACGATGGCGGCGATGCTGATATACAGCAGCAGCTTGAAGTCAAAGCCCCCCAAGCTGGCCGTCAGGACCGCGGCCAGCGACAGGCAGAAGCCGTGCACCAGCGCCACGCGCTGCACAAACGGCAGCCAGCGCCGGACCAGGGCGTCATCGTCTTCCCGCTCTTGCTTGTAGCGCCGGAAGCGCAATTGCATCCACACCGCCGCGGCGCCATACCCCAGTGTCCAGGCCAGCAGCGCGCCGCCGTCCAGCTTCTGGACATACAGCCAGATGACGAAAGGCATCCCCACGAACGGAATCGCATTGACGCTGAACACCAGGCGCCCGAACGTCATGTCCAGCAACCGCGCACGCGCGCGCGGGCTGATGCCGGCATCCGCATCCGGGCGCGACAAGCCCAGCAGCCGGGCGAGGGCCTTCTTCATGACTCCAGCCTGCGTCCGTGCAGCAGGGCGATAGCCTCGATCCGGTTGCGCACGCCGAGCTTGCCGAGGATCGCGGTGACATGCTCCTTGACGGTCTGCTCCGACACCGACAGGGTCATGGCGATGCGCTTGTTCGGCAGGCCGCGCAGCATCATGCCAAGCACCTCGGCCTGGCGCGCCGTCAGGCCCAGTTCGCTGGGCTCCAGCGGCAACTCGCGCCGCGCCGACGGCGGCCCCGCCTGCTGGAACCAGCGCCGGCCCTGGCGCAGCGACGCCACCGCAGTGGCGAACACCTCCGGAGGCTCGTTCTTCAGGATAAAGCCGTGCGCGCCGGCCTCGCGTGCCTTGATGCAAACGCGCGCATCGTCGTCGGCGCTCATCACCAGCAGCTTGCAGGCGGGCAGGCGCGCCGCGGCTTCGCGCAGCAACCCGACCGCGGTGCCGTCCGGCAGCCAGAAATCCACCACCAGCAGCGCCGGGCAGCCCTCCCGTTCCGTCAGCGCCGCGCATTCCCGCGCATCGGCTGCATGCAGGGCAGCGTCAAACCCGCAATGCGCCGCAAGGTAGCCGGCAATGCCGCGCGCCATCAACGGGTGGTCATCCACCACGATGGCATAGTTGCGGCACGCGCTGGCGTCGATGCTGGCGTCGTTGTTGTTCTCTGCGGCGCCTTGACTTCTTGTCATGAGTTCCCACCCCGGTTCGCGCGTATGGTCTTGTCGATTGGTCTCGTCGCCTGGTCAGGTGGATTGTATTACCTTGACTGCACATGGGCACGCCGGCGCCGGGGCAAGCCCCGGCGCCTGGCGCTTACAGGCCGAACAGGCTGCGCGTATCGCAGAGGAAGCCGGTGCAGCGCGTTCCACAGGGGGACTGATGTTGCATCGGAATGCCTGCGATTGGCACCCTACCGCGGTAGGCGCGCCAGCGGCCACCTATGCGCAGGGCAATGCCTCGAATGCGGGTAGCCGCTCAAGCGCCGCGGTCAGCGCAACCAGCGCCGGATGCCGCGCCGGATCGACCGCGCCCGGCATCATGAACTGCGCAAAGGTCCAGGTGACCGCGGCGGTCAGCTCGGCCTGGCCGGTTTCCGCCTCGCCAGCCGGGACCGGACGCGTGGCGAGTTCCGCCTCCAGCAGAGCAAAGGCGCTCTCGCGCTGGGCATCGACACGGTCCAGCCATGGCTGGTGCAGCTTGCCCGCCGGCCGCTGGCTGTGCTCATAGAAGTTCTGCACCACCTTCTCGCTCGCCGCCAGCGCCAGCCCGACGATGCGCAGCGCGGCCTGCCGTGACGCGGTTTGCGCCGGCATCAGGCTGCGGCCCGCCAGCGACTCGGCATAGTCGATGATAAGCGTCGAGTCCATCAGTACGACCCCGTTGTCGCAGACCAGCGAAGGCGCCTTGACCACCGGGTTGATGGCATGGAAGCGCTCGAATTCACGGAAGACGGACACCGACTCATGCGTGAACGGCAACCCGAGCAGGCGCAGCGAGATCGCCGTGCGGCGGACATAAGGGGAATCAAGCATGCCAACCAGTCTCATGGTTTCACTCCGTGGTGGGATGGGTCCGGGACGGATTCCCGCCAATCATCCACCACGCCAGCCGGCCACGCCACCGCCCGGGCGTGTAAACTGCTGGATTTTTCGAATCCGGCGCAATGTTACAAGTGCCCCGGCGCACAGGTTTCAGCGGCCCGACGCTCGTCCGCCTGCTGGCTCGCCTGACTGACGCCGATGCCCCTCCTCCTGCAAGCTCGCTCTCGAGCCAGCTGAGCCAATGGCTTGGCTGGGCGGATGCGATCGCGCTGTCATCGGCGCTGAAGGCCAATGCGCCGGCAACGCCGCCTGCCGCACGTGCTGCCGACAGCACTGAGGCACGCGAATGCGCGCGCGTGCGCGCCGCGCTGGCCGATGCCATCGTGGAAGACACCTCGCTTGCCGGCAAGCGGCGCGGGCCGGGCCGGCCGTCCGCGCTGCCCGACCCCGTGGACGCGCAGGTCGACTACGCGGTCTATCGCCAGCGCTACCTCACGCTGCAACAGACCATGGAGACCGCGATCGGCGACCTGCGCAGGCGCCTGCGCGGCGCGTTGTCCGGCCACGCACCCGGCATGGCCAAGCTGGCCATGGTCGATGCCGTGATGGAGCGCGTGCTGGGCGCGCGCGAACAGAGCCTGCTGGGCGCCGTGCCGACGATGCTGGAGCCGCACTTCCAGCGCCTGCGCCAGGCCGAAGCCGCGGCGCTGGCCGAAGCCCAGGCCGCGGGACAGCCCGCAACGGCCAGGCCCGGTGCATGGCTGGGGGTATTCCGCAAGGATATGCAGAGCGTATTGCTCGCCGAACTCGACATCCGCTGGCAGCCCCTTGAAGGCTTGCTGGCGGCGCTGCAGGACAGCTAACCAGAACATCATGACCCGATACCTTACCCATATTGTCGCTTTCCTGGCGGGCCTGGCCATCGTGTGCTGGATCGCCGCCGGCTATGCAGGCACGAACTTCCTGGCGCTGGCCGTGACGCTGCTGATCGGCGGCTGCTACCTGGCGGGGGCGTTGGAGCTGTACCGCTACCGCCAGGCCACCGCCACGCTGGCGCAGGCCGTCGCCGGATTGTCCGAAGCGCCGGCCAGCCTTGGCAACTGGCTGGAACGGCTGCATCCCAGCCTGCGCGACAGCGCCCGCCTGCGCGTGGAAGGCGAGCGCGTCGGCCTGCCCGGCCCCGCGCTGACACCCTACCTGGTCGGCCTGCTGGTGCTGCTGGGCATGCTGGGCACGTTCCTGGGCATGGTGGCGACCCTGCGCGGCACCGGCATCGCGCTGGAGACCGCCACCGACCTGCAGGCCATCCGCGCCTCGCTGGCCGCACCGGTCAAGGGCCTGGGCTTTGCGTTCGGCACCTCGGTCGCGGGCGTGGCCACGTCCGCGATGCTGGGGCTGTTGTCGGCATTGTGCCGGCGCGAGCGGATCCAGGCCGCGCAGGCGCTGGATGCCCGCATCGCCACCACGCTGCGTCCCTACTCGCGCGGCCACCAGCGTGATGAAGCGGTCCGGCTGCTGCAGCGCCAGGCCGACGTGATGCCGGCACTGGTCGAGCGCATGCAGGCCATGATGACCACGATGGCCGAACAGAACCAGGCCCTGACCGAGCGCCTGGCCGCCAGCCAGGACGCCTTCCACGGCAAGACCGAAGTGGTCTACACGCGCCTGGCGTCTTCGGTCGAGCAATCGCTGAAGGACAGCATCGCCGACAGCGCCCGTGCCGCAAGCGCAGCGATCCAGCCCGCGGTGGACGCGACCATGGCGGGCCTGGCACGCGAAACCTCGGCCTTGCGCGACAACGTGACCCAAGCCGTGCAACAGCACCTGGATGGGGTATCGAGCCGCTTCGAGAGCGCCACCGCGGGCGTTGCGGATACCTGGAACCAGGCGCTGGCCGGGCATCAACGCGCGAGCGAGGCACTGGCAGCGGACCTGCGCACATCCCTCGACGGCTTTGCCCAGACCTTTGAACAACGCTCGGCCGGGCTGCTGGACAATGTCGCCACCCGGCTCGACACGGCAGCCGCCAGCGCTGCCGACGCATGGCGCGAGGCGCTGGCGCGCCAGGAGCGCACCGGCGAGAAGCTCGCCGGCGACAACCGGCAGGCCCTGACGGCCGCCGCAGCCGCGTTCGGCGAGCATGCGGCGACACTGGTGCGCACCGTGGGCGAGTCGCATGCCGGGCTGCAGACGCAGCTGGCCGCGCACGACGCGCAGCGCCTGTCGGCCTGGACCGATACGCTCGGCACCATGACGACTGCCCTGCGCCAGGAGTGGGAACAGCTGAACGCGCATACGGTAAGCCGCCAGGACGAGATCAGCACTACGCTGGCGCAAAGCGTGCGCGACATCTCGGCCCAGACCCAGGCGCATGCCAGCCAGACCCTCGCGGAAATCGACCGCCTTGTGCAAGCCGCTTCGGACGCCCCGAAGGCGGCCGTTGCGCTGCAGGCGGAACTGGCATCGCGCGACGAACAGCGCTTTGCCACCTGGGCCGATACGCTCGACAGCATGACCGCAGCGCTGCGCCAGGAGTGGGAGCAACTGAACACCCACACGGTAAGCCGCCAGGACGAGATCAGTACAACGCTGGCGCAAAGCGTGCGCGACATCTCGGCCCAGACCCAGGCGCATGCCAGCCAGACCCTCGCGGAAATCGACCGCC
>NZ_JBYTAH010000046.1:0-16885 GCF_058787975.1 Cupriavidus sp. FW305-26 | reverse complement strand
GCCTGGTGCAAGCCGCGTCGGACGCGCCGAAGGCGGCCGTCGCGCTGCAGGCGGAACTGGCTGCGCGCGATGCACAGCGCTTCGCCGCCTGGACCGATACGCTCGGCACCATGACAGCCGCGTTGCGCCAGGAGTGGGAACAGCTGAACGCGCACACGGTAAGCCGCCAGGACGAGATCAGCACGGCGCTGGCGCAGAGCGTGCGCGACATCTCGGCCCAGACCCAGGCGCATGCCAGCCGCACCCTCGCTGAGATCGACCGTCTGGTGCAGGCCGCAACGGATGCCCCAAAGGCGGCCGTTGCGCTGCAGGCCGAGCTGGCTGCGCGCGATGAGCAGCGCTTTGCCGGCTGGACCGATACGCTCGGCACCATCGCCGCCACGCTGCGCCAGCAGTGGGAACAGGCCAGCACGCACGCCGCCACGCGCCAGCAGGAGATCTGCGAGGCGCTGGCGCAGACCGCGCGCGACATCTCGGCCGAGACGCAGGCGCATGCCAGCACCACACTCGCCGAAATCGACCGCCTGGTGCAAGCCGCGGCCGAGGCACCCAAGGCCGCCACCACATTGCAGGCGGAACTGGCATCGCAGGACGCGCAACGCATGGCCGCCTGGACTGACACGCTCGGCACCATGGCCGCATCGCTGCGCCAGGAATGGGAACAGGCCAGCGCGCACACCGTCAGCCGCCAGCAGGAAATCTGCGAGACGCTGGCCGTCACCGCGCGCGACATGGCAGCCCAGGCGCAGGCCCAGGCCACCGGCACCATCGCCGAAGTCGCCCACCTGATGCAGGCCGCATCCGAAGCGCCCAAGGCCGCCGCGGAGGTCATCGCAGAACTGCGCGAGAAGCTCACCGACGGCATGGCGCGCGACAACGCCATGCTGGAAGAGCGCAGCCGCATGCTGGAAACGCTGGGCACGCTGCTCGATGCCGTGAGCCGCGCCTCCACTGAGCAGCGCAGCGCGGTCGACACCCTGGTCGCCACCACGGCGGACCTGCTGGACCGCGTCGGCACGCGCTTTACCGACAAGGTCGAAGCCGAAACCGGCAAGCTCACCGACATCGCCGCGCAGGTCACCGGCAGCGCGGTCGAAGTCGCGAGCCTGGGCGAGGCCTTCGGCGTGGCGGTGCAGCTGTTCAGCGAATCCAACGGCAAGCTGATCGACCACCTGCAGCGCATCGAGGCCGCGCTGGACAAGTCGATGACGCGCAGCGACGAGCAACTGGCCTACTACGTGGCGCAGGCGCGCGAAGTCGTCGACCTGAGCATGCTGTCGCAAAAGCAGATCCTTGAGGACCTGCAGCAGCGCGCCGGCCAGCAAGCGCCCAGCGCAGAGGCGGCATGAGAGAGGACCTTGACGCCGGCGTCGAGCCGACCTTACCGGCCTGGGCCGTCTTCGGCGACCTGATGTCGGTGCTGCTGGGCGCGTTCGTGCTCGTCCTGCTGGGGGTCATCGGCGTGCAGATGGAACTGTCGGCCAGGCTGGAAGCCGAGGTGAAGCAGCGGCAGGAGGAAGCACAGCGCCGCGAGACGCTGGAAAAGGCGCTGGCGGCGCCGCTGGCGGCCGGCCGCGTGACGCTGGTGAACGGCCGCATCGGCATCAGCGGCAACGTGCTGTTTGCGCTCAACTCAGACCAACTGCAACCTGAAGGCCGCGATCTGCTGAAGAGCCTGGCGCAGCCGTTGTCGGCCTACCTGCGCAGCCGCGACGAGATCCTGATGGTGAGCGGCTTTACCGACGACCAGCAGGTGCGCGAAGGCAACCGCCGCTTTGCCGACAACTGGGAGCTGTCGGCGCAGCGCGCGCTGACCGTGACCCGCACCCTGATCGATGCCGGCATCCCGCCCACCTCGGTGTTCTCGGCCGCCTTCGGTTCGCAGCAGCCGGTGACACCGAATGCCGATGCCGAGGGCCGCGCGAAGAACCGGCGCGTCGAGATCTCGCCGGTGCCGCGTGTGACCGCGGGCACCGTGAAGCCGCATGGCTAGCCTCGACGTGGCAACCGATATCCGCGCGCAACTGGACGCCTTGCAGGCCAGCGGCGCCGATCAGGCCGATCCCGTGCGCTTCCGCCTGATGGAAGCACTGGCCCGCCGCGCCGCCGCACACAGTGGCGCGGTGCGGGGCTTGCTGGATGAGCGCCTGCGTGGCCTGGCCGCCGCGTATGCAGCCATCGTGCAGCGGCACACAGGCCAGGATAGCGATGGTGCCGATGGTGCCGCGCCGTCCGCGCCAACAGCCGGCCCGACAGCCAGCGCGCTTGGCGCACTCGTGCACGACATCACCGCACGCGCCAGGCCCGCCATCGCGATCGCCTCGAACGATGCACGATCGCCCACGCCGGTGCCGGCAACCGCACCCCAGTCCGACGCGCCGCTGGTCGACGCCCTGGCCGACTACTTCCGCGAGACCTGGGCCAGGGTCAGCGTCGAGCAGCACTTCCGCCTGTCGCTGGAACGCGTGCCGGAGAATGCCGGGCCGCTCAATACCGACCATCTCGTGCATCGTTCGCTGTCCCTGATGCGCGAGACGTCGCCGGAATACCTGCGGCATTTCCTGTCCTATGTCGAGGGCATGTCCTGGCTGGAGCAGTTGGGCGCGGCGGCAGCGGCCGAAAAAGAAGCGGCGCGCGCCGCCGCGGCCAAGAAGAGCGTGCGCGGCAAGGCTCGCAAATAGCAGTCCGGCCCGCGCCTCAGCGCAGCCGCACCACCACCTTGCCGAAGGCCCCGCGTTCCAGGTGGTCGAGCGCCGCGGGCAAGTCCCCGAACCCGTACTCGCTCTCGATCACCGGGCGCAGCCCCAACCAGTCCACGGCACGCACCAGGTCCTGCAGCGCGCGCCGGTGCGACACGCCGATCCCCTGCACGGTCACGCGGCCATGCAGCACCGGATAGACGCTGGCGCGCAGCTCATCCCCCTGAAGGTTGCCGATCACCGAGATCCGGCCGCCCTGCGCCAGCGCGGCAAGCGACCGGCCGAAGTTGTCTCCGCCAGCCAGTTCCAGCACATGGTCGGCACCGCGGCCTCCGGTCAGCTCGCGCACGGCAGCCGGCCAGTCAGCGGTGCGGCCGCGATGGACGCCATGCGCCGCGCCCAGCTCCTGCACGCGCGCCAGCTTGTCGTCGCTGCCGGACACCACGATCACGCGCGCCCCCTGTGCGCGGGCGATCTGCACCGCAAACAGGGCCACGCCGCCGGTGCCGATCACCACGACGGTGTCGCCGGGCCGCGTCACCGTCGCTTCAGCCAGGGCTTGCCAGGCCGTCAGGCCGGCGCAGGTCAGCGTGCTGGCCTGCGCGGCGTCCAGCGTGCGCGGGGCCGACACCAGCGAGTCCTCTGCCAATACCACGTACTCCGACAGCATGCCGGGACCCGGCACGCCCAGCGGCATGCTGCGGTGCGGCTGCACGCCATCGAGCCAGCTGGTGAAGAAGGTGCTGATCACGGCGTCGCCAGGGGCAAAGTCGGCTACACCATCGCCACTCGCCACCACCTCGCCGCGCATGTCCGACCCGGGAACCAGCGGCGGCTGCACGGGCATGCCCATGCCGTCCTGGATGATCAGCAGGTCGCGGTAGTTCAAGGCCACGGCATGGACCCGCACCAGCACCTCGCCGGGACCGGGCACGGGAATGGGCGCTTCGACGCGACGCAGGTTGTTGCGGCCGAAAGCGGACAGTTGCCAGCGCTGCATGGAGGAAGTCATGGGGTACTCCGGTCTGTTGAAAACGGTGAACCCACTATACTGATTCCCTACCAGCGCCATTGGGCAATCGATGTCCTTCTCATGTAGATCTTATGGAACCAATTACCCATGACCGGCTGGCCGGGATCTCCGCCTTCGTTGCCGCCGCGGAGGCCGGCAGCTTTGCCCAGGCCGCGGCGCGCCTTGGGCTGACGCGCTCGGCCATCGGCAAGGCCATCGCCCGGCTTGAGGCTCGCGTCGGCACGCGCCTGTTCGTGCGCACCACGCGCAGCCTGGCGCTGACCGACGATGGTCAGGCCTTCTACGAACGCTGTGCCCAGGCGCTGGAAGACCTGGATGCCGCCCAGCACATGCTGGAAGCCGGGCGCAGGGAAGTGGCCGGCCGCGTCCGCGTGAGTGCCCCGGTAGTGTTCGGCCGCCACCATGTGGCGCCGCTGCTGCTGGAGCTGGCAGACCGTCATCCGCAATTGCGGCTGGAAGGGAATTTCACCGACCGGCTGGCCGACTTCGCCGACGACGGCATCGACCTGGCCATCCGCAGCGGGCGCCTGCCGGACAGCGACATGCTGGTGGCACGTCCGCTGGGCATGCAGGCGATGGTGCTCTGTGCCGCGCCCGGCTACCTGCGCAAGCATGGCACGCCGGCCAGCATTGCCGACCTGGCCTCGCACCGCTGCCTCGTCTACATGCATGGCGGCCAGTCCGTGCCCTGGTCACTGGCCGGGCCCGACGGCAATATCGCGCGGCCTGAGCTGGCTCACCGTCTCGGCTTTGACGATATCGACACCATCGCCGCGGCAGCCATACGAGGCGCGGGCCTGGTCAATGTCCCCTTGTGGCTGGTGCGGGAGCCGCTGGACCAGGGCACGCTGGTGCGCGTGCTGCCGCAAGCCTCGGTGATCCGGACCCCGCTGCACCTGGTGTGGCCGCGCACCCGTTTCCTGCCGCACAAGCTGAGGGTGACGATCGATTTGCTGGTGGAGGCGATTCCCGGGGTGCTGGCGCTGGATTGAAGCCGGCGGCGCAAGCCGCCCGCTATCCCTTCACCGCAAACCCGTACAACGCTGCCGCGTTCCGCCACCGGAGCGCAGCGGACAAGGCCGCGCCGGCCTCCTCGCTGTCACCGGGCGCCCCTTGTCCCGGCCATGCGGCAAGCATCCGGCACTCGTCGACCCGAGCCGGCGCCTCGTGGTTGGTCCATGGCCAGTCGCTGCCCCACAGCAAGCGGTCATCGCCCACGACTTCGCGCCATCTCTGCGCAAGCCCGTGCCAGTCCTGAGGGGATGCAAGCCGGTACGGCGCGCTGATCTTCACCCAGACCTGGCGGCGCGCGCGCACGGCAGAGGCCACGTCAAAGATCGCGTCCGCGGTTCCTGCGGGGCCGGGCCGGCCAAAGTGGTCAAGCACGACCGGCGCGCCGGTATCGCCAAGGGCCGCGTCAAGCTGTGCCAGCACCATGGCGCCATCGCCGTTGCGGGTATGGAGCTCGACATGCCAGCCGAGCCCGGCGATCCTGGAGAACAGCCCGCGCCACGGCACGGTGGCGATGCGCTGCCAGTCCGGATCGCCGTACAGGTTCAGGCGGATGCCCCGCACGCCGGCCGCGTGCAACGTAGCCAGTTCCGCATCCGTTACCTCAGGGCCGACCACCGCGACGCCGCGCAAGCGCCCGGGCATGGCCTGCAGCGCGGCCAGCAGCGCCGCATTGTCGGTGCCGAGAAAGCTGGTCTGCACCACCACCCCATACATGTCCCCCAATCCGGCAAGCCGGGCGTGCCAGTCCTTCAGGTCAGCGGCATAGGGCGGCCGGTAGCGGGCCGATGGCGCGGCCGCTCCGGCATCGAAGACGTGGAAGTGGGTATCCACCAGCGGCAAAGCGCGCTTGCTCATCAGTCAGCCCCTCCGTGGCGCGGCTCAGTGGCGCGGGTATATCCGGATATGGCATCCGTATCCGCGTCAGTATTCTAGTCCTCTAGATGACATCGACATCAATTTAGCACGGGTTCGGCATGCCAGACAACGCGCTGCTCCAGACTACAACCACCGCCGCTGGCCTGAGCCGCTACGGCCAGATCGCGGCGGAACTGCAGGCAAATATTGTTTCGGGCGCGTGGACGCCCGGCAGCGCCATCCCTGCGGAAGGCGCGCTGGCCAGGGAGTTCGGCATTGCGCTGGGCACCATCCGGCAGGCCATCGCCGTGCTGGTCCAGCAGGGCCTGCTGGAGCGCGTGCAGGGCAAGGGCACCTTTGTGCGCAAGGGACTGAGCGGGGCCAGCCTGATGCGGTTTTTCCGCTTCGGCGGCGTCGATGGCGCGCCGGCGGTGCCGCGCTCGGAAATCCTGTCGTGCCGCGCCGTGCGCCTGGACAAGGCCATGGCAACCCGCTTCGGGCTGCCGACCGGCGCGCGCGGGCTGGCGATCTCGCGCCGCCGCTGGCTGGAGGACACGCCCCGGCTGCTGGAATCGATCTGGCTGCCGCTGCCGCGCTGCGAAGCCCTGCAGCAACTCCCGCCGGCGCAATGGGGCGACCTGCTCTACCCGCTGCTGGGCAGCGCCTGCGGCATCACGGTCCATCGCGCCGTTGACGAAGTGACCTTCCGCACGCTGGCAGCAGACGAGGCCGCCTTGCTGGACCTGCCGGATGCGCATCCGTGCGCGGTCGTGACCCGGCATGCCTTCGACCTGGGCGGCAACTGCATCGAATACCGGCTGACGCGGGGCGACGCCTTTGCCTTTCGCTATACCGCGGACGTCCGCTGACGGACCGCACCCGAGGAGACAGACCCATGCACGCACGCCACGCGATCGCCGCCACGGTCGCTGCCATGATCGCCACCACCACGCTGGCGCAGGCCGCCGACACCGCCGCGGCCTGGCCGGCACGGCCCATCACGATCGTGGTGACATATCCGCCGGGCGGCGGCGCGGACCTGATGGCACGGCTGATCGCGCCGGGCCTCGGGCGCGAGCTGGGCCAGACCGTCGTCGTCGAGAACCGCCCGGGTGCCGGCGGGCAGATCGGTGCCGCCTATGTCGCCAAAGCGGCACCGGACGGCTACACGATGATGGTCGATGCCTCCTCTTATGCGGTGAATCCCAGCCTCTATCCGCGCCTGCCCTACGATCCGGACAAGGCCTTCCGGCCGGTCGGCGTGCTGGCGCGCTATCCCAACGTGCTGGTGGCCACGGCGGGCTTCCCCGCCAGCAAGGTCAGCGACGTCCTGGCCATGGCCAGGCAAAAGCCAGGCTCGGTCGCCTTTGCGTCCTCGGGCAATGGCTCGGCGCAGCATCTGGCCGGCGTGCTGTTCGAGCAGCGCGCGGGGGTCGATCTACTGCATGTGCCCTACAAGGGCGGCGGCCCCGCCATGACCGATGTCATCGCCGGCCAGGTGCCGCTGTTCTTTGCCAACGTCGCTTCGAGCCTGCAGCACATCAAGGCCGGCAAGCTGAAGCCGCTGGCGGTGACCAGCCATGCCCGCACCCAGGCATTGCCGTCCGTGCCCACCATGCAGGAAGCCGGCGTGGCGAGCTACGAGGTCTATGAATGGAACGCGGCCTTCCTGCCCGCCGCAACGCCGGACCCGATCGCAGCGAAGCTCGCCGACGCCCTGCGGAAAGTCATGACCAGCCCCGAGATCCGGCAACGCGTGGCCGAGCTGGGCGGCGAGGTCGTGGCTGCGCCGCCAGCACAGGCACGGCAATTCATCGACGGGCAGGCCCGGCTATGGGCCAAGGTCATCCGGGACGGCAACATCAAGCCCGAATAGCACCAATTGGCACCGACTCTGCCCCACCACGGCCCAGCTACAGAACTTTGAGGAGAAATACATGACCCCGATAAATCCCCTTCGCCGCCATCTGCTCAAGACCACCGCCGCGCTGGGCGCGTGCGCGCTGGCACCAACACTGGCCCGCGCACAGGCCTGGCCGGCCAAGCCGATCCGGCTGGTGGTGCCGTTCGCGCCGGGCGGCAGCTCGGAGATCGTGGCGCGCTCCACCGCGGCGGAGCTGACCAAGCTGCTAGGCGTGTCAGTCTTCGTCGAGAACAAGCCCGGCGCGGCCGGCAATATCGCCATGGCCGAAGTCGCGCGCGCCGATGACAACCACACGCTGATCCTCGGCCATATCGGCACGCTGGCGGTCAATCCGTTTATCTTCCCGAAGCTGCCCTACGACCCCGTCAAGGACTTCCGCGCGATCTCGCTGCTGTCCAAGGTGCCGAGCCTGTACGTGGTCCACCCCGACGTGCCCGCGAAGAACCTGAAGGAGTTCGTGGCGCTGGCCAAGAGCAAGCCTGGCAAGCTGAACTACGGTTCGGCCGGCAACGGCAGCGCCGGCCACCTGGCCTTTGAATACCTGAAAGCCGCGAGCGGCACCTTCATCACCCATGTGCCGTATCGCGGCAGCGGCCCGCAGATCACTGACCTGCTGTCCGGAAGGCTGGACGCGGCCGCGGTCGGCGCGCCGGCGATCATCCAGTTCATCAAGGCCGGCAAGGTGCGCTGCATCGCCACCGGCACGACCCAGCGCATTGCCCAGCTGCCTGACGTGCCAACGGTTGCGGAACAAGGCTATCCCGGCTTCGAGATGACGCAGTGGTATGGCCTGCTGGCACCGGCATCTCTGCCCCAGGCGGCCGCCGACAAGCTGGCGGACGCCACCGTGAAAGCAGTGAAGAGCAAGTCGTCGGTCGAGCGCCTGAGCGCGGATGCGGCGATTGTGGTGGGCGACACGCCGGCGGAGTTCTCGCGCTTTATCGCGCAGGAGCAGCAGCGCTGGAAGCCCATCATTGCGCGCGCCGGGATCAAGCCGGATTGAGCGGACAGCCGCTCCCGGCACAGCCTCAGCCGGCGATGCCAGCCCAGCGCAGGTGCTTGTCCCAGTCGGCGTCGCTGATCACGCCGGACACGCCCTGCCGCTGGCCATCGGCGCGATAGAAGTAGGTGCGCGGCATCTCGCCCATCCAGTCCGGATCGACTGCATAGCGCAGCCGCTCCTGCGGCTCGTGCCCGAACACCCACGCGTTGCGCGTGAGCCTGACGCGCTGGAGCAGTTGCTGCACCTGTGGCAGCGCGTCGGGGTTGTCCGTCGCCAGCGTGACGACGCGCAGGTTTGGATGCTGCGCGCGCAGCTTGCCGATGGCGTCGAAGTTGCGCTTGCAATAGACGCAGTCGAGCGACCACACCACCAGCACAAAGGGCTTGCCCTGCTGGCTGGCTGCGAGCTGGGCGGCGCTGGCCGATGCGAACACGGCAACGCGCTCGGCCGGTTGACTGCCGGCATTGGCGGCAGTCATCGCCAGGGTCAGGACTGCAGCGGCGAGCAGCTTGCGGCGGGATGGCATCATGCGCCCTCCTTGCCCAGCGGGAACACCTGGAAGCCCTCGGCCTCGGTACGCCACAGCACGTAGGCGCGGCCGGCGTGCTGCAGCAGGTGCGGCTGGTCCGAGTCGCGCTCCGTGCCGGCCAGCTTGCGCGTCTGCCAGGTCTTGCCGCCATCGTGCGACAGCATGGCGGACAGCCGTGTCTGCTGGCCGTCGAACGATTTCCAGGCCACCGCGATCTCGTTGTCGTTCAGCGCGACGATGTCGGCATGCTGCGCACGCGGATCATCCAGCGGGCGCTGTGCCTGCAGCTTGCCATCCTTCCAGCGCCCCACCGAGACCGTGGGCTTGCCTTCGCGCACGTTGAACCAGATCATGTGCACCGTGCCATCGGGCGCCACCGAAGCGCCGGGGCCGTGGTGCGGACAGGCATCGATGCGCCAGTCGTCGAAGGTGGCGCGCTGCACCGGCGTGGCCTTGCCGTCGGTGCCCAGCAGCGCCAGCGCGTGGTCGCGCGCGTTGGGCGGGAATACATGGCGCCACAGCGCCAGCATCTTGCCGTCGGGCGTGGGCGACAGCGCGATGCGGCAGCATTCGCACGACTGGTCGGCGACCTTGTAGTCGCCCTGGAAGGTCTTGCCGTGATCGGCCGAGACCGCGTAGTAGACCGCGGCGCCGGCGTACGGCTGCTTGCGCGCCTCGGCGGCAACCACGTCGCGCTTGTCGATCCAGCTGACGAAGACGCGCCCGGCATTGTCCACCGCGATGGCGTCGAAGCGGTGGGCGATCTTGTCGCGGTTGGCATGCACCGTCAGCGGTTCGGCGAAGGACTTGCCGCCATCGGTGGAACGCGCAAAGCGGATAAAGCCGGTCCACGGCTTGGGCAGCGGCTGGGTCCAGGTGACGAAGATCTCGCCGTCGCGCCCGGTGGCGACCTTGGGCCGGCTTTCGTGATCGGCGGCGACCTGCTCCGGCACGCTGTTGACATGCTGCGCCGGCCCGAAGCTGCGGCCGTAGTCGGTCGATGCACGTACCGCGACGTAAGGGCCGTCCTTGTAGGCGACCCATAGCTTGCCGTTTCGATCGAACGCGGCGCCGGTGCCCAGCTCGCCCATCTTCGCGGCCTTGGCCTGCGCGCCGTGGCCGCTGTGATCGCCGTGCGTTTGCGCGGTCGCGGCCAGCGCGGCACCGGCCATCATCAGCCCGGCAACGATCAAGCGGAAACCGGGGCGAACGCCTTGCATGGTTGTGGTCAGCCTGTTCACGTGCTCAGAAGGAGAGTTTCGCCTCGGCGTAGAACGTCCGGCCCGGATACGGGTGATAGACGTAGTAGCGCTGGTCGGTGAGGTTGTCGATGCCAAGCCCGAGGCGCACGTTCTTCGCGGGCCGGTACGTCAGCTTGACGTCAAAGGTCAGGAAGCTGCTGGTGCCGCCGAAGGTGTCGGGGTTGACGTCGGAATTGTCGAGCGTATTGTACTGCCGCCCCGAATAGGTCATGGCCAGCGTGCCGGCCCAGGCCGGCGTGATGCGATAGGTGCCCATCAGGTTGGCCCGCCACTTGGGGATGCGGTAGAAGTACTTGCCCACCGAGGCCGGGTTGTTGGCGTTCTCAAGCGTCTTCGAATGGTTGTAGGCCCCGCTGGCCGACAGGTCGAAGCCGCTGACGAACACATCGCGCGCGTCATAGGCCAGCTCGATGCCGCGGGTGCGCACGCGGTCGACGTTCTGAAAGCTGGTGACAGTCGGGAATACCGTGGTGTTGGTCTGGCTGACCAGGGCATCGCGGCTATCGTCCTCATACACCGAGACCCGGAAGTACGACGAATCCAGCGTGCGCTCGAAGGTCAGGTCCTTCGAGAACGACCGCTCGGGCCGCAGGTTGGGATCGTTGTTGATCAGCGCGGTGCCGGTGATGCGGCCCTGGAACAGCTCGCTGACAGTCGGATAGCGATAGGCCTGGCCCAGCGACAGCCGGCCCAGCCAGTCCTGCCCGAATGCCTTCTCCAGTGCCAGCTTGGGCGACCAGTTGGATTCGCTGCGCACCGGGTAGCCGATATCCACGCCGGGCTGGCTGCGGCTGCCGTCATAGGCGCGCCAGTGTTCGTAGCGCACGCCGGGGATCAGCTTCCAGTCCTCGGCAAAGTACCAGGCGTCCTGCGCATACAGCGCCTGGGTCTCGGTCTTGCCGGCAAAGGCGTTGTTGAAGGCGCTGATGGTGGCCGCCTGCCAGTCCGAGGTGTTGTAGGTGGTGTTGCTCAGCCGGTAATTGTCATAGTGGTAGCCGAACGTGACCCAGTGCCCGCCCTGCAGCTGCCGCGGGCGGTAGTCGGCCTTCAGGTCGAGCGTGCGCCAGCCGGTGCCGTCGCCATAGGTCACCGTGCCCGGCCCGCTGCCGACGGTGTTGGCGCTGCGGCTGATGTCCTTGCTGACATCGAACAGCGACGCCACGCCCGAGAAATTCCAGCCGGTCTCGTTGCGCGTACGCAGCGACAGGCCATAGAGCCAGCGCGCGTCCTCGCCATTGCTCGGGGCGAAGGCGTTGGCGGGAATCACATAGCGATAACCGCCGATATTCACGGGACCGCTCGACACAACATTGCCATCGGCATCGCGCAGGTAGCTGCCGGTGGCGCTGGAGCGGTCCTGCTGCCAGTAGGCCGCGGTGAACTGCGCCTGCAGGGTATTGGTGATGTCGTAGCCGAGCTTGAGCCTGAGCTGGTCCTGCACGGTATGCGTGACGCCCTCGCTGTTCACGCCCATCACCGCGCGCTCGCGGCCGGTCTGGTCCTGGTCGAAGTGCGCGCCGGTGACCGGCTTGTCGGCGGAAGTGGCACGGGCCGTGGAGCGCGCCGCGGTATAGAAACTCAGCGGCTGGCTCTTGCTGTCCTGCCGGTCCACGCTGACCAGCCACGAGAACGGGCCGACGCGGTCGCCCACATAGGCGTTGGCGTGGACCCCGTTGAAGTTGTCGTGCGTGCCATACAGGCTGAAGCGCTGCGTGAACAGCTGCACGCTGGCATCGCCCTCGAACTTCTCCGGCGTGCGCGTGGTGATCAGCACCGTCGCGCCCAGCGAGTTGCCGGGATACAGCGCCGAATACGGGCCGTACAGCACATCCATGCGCTCGATCTCGGCGCTGTTGACCAGCGACCAGCGCGGCGGGAAGCTGAAGTCCGATCCCAGCAGGTTGGACAGCAGCAGGCCGTCCGCATAGACCAGCCCCCGCGCCGACTGGCGCGAACTGGTGCTGCGCACCGAGATGATCGAATTCATATCGCCGATGAAGCGCTTGCGTACGGCGAGGTTGGGCGCGTACTTGAGGGCGTCTTCCGTGTTCACCACATTGAAGTCGGCCATGCGGCGGCGGCTGATGCCGTAGGCCGGCGAGGGCGTGTTGGGCGGTATGGCCGGCGTCTCGGCGCGCTCCGACTTGGCCGAGACCACCACCTCCTGCAGCGGCTCGGGCGCGTCCACCACCTGGGCGGCGGCGACGGCGGGGCCCATCAGCACCGCCGAAACGGCCAGTGCAATGCGATTCTTCTTCACTGGAAAACCTTGTTGTCGTCTTTTTCGACTCACTCCACCTGAGCGCAGCATACGGCGCCTCTCCCCGAGAGCGAGCGCTGACATTTTATGGGGCACGGGGGCGCAGGCCGATGCGACATAGCGACGCGGGCGGCAGGCTGCCTAAGCGTTAACCCGCATATCCAACGTCGAGCCTTGTCACTACATTGCCCGGATTGGCGTCAAGCCAATGTGATGCAGGGAGAGACTGTCGCGGCGCCCGCCGCGGACAGCGCCGAAGGAGCAACCGCCCCGGAAACTCTCAGGCAAAAGGACCGGCATCACCAGTCAGTGCACTCTGAAGAATGCCGGACGCTATCGTCCGCCGGCATACCGAAGGAGCAAGCGCGCCCCGCCCTCGCGGCCGGGTGGCGTGAATCTCTCAGGTCCAGAACAGAGGGGGCGTCCGCCACGCATATTGCGTCCGGGCTCCCACCATCGACGTTCCTGGAACCTGCAGATCATGAAATCAATCGCTGTCATCGGCGGTGGCATCACGGGTGTCACCACGGCCTACGCGCTGGCCCGGCGCGGATTCTCCGTCACGCTGTTCGAACGGCACCGCTATGCCGCCATGGAGACCTCGTTCGCCAACGGCGGCCAGTTGTCGGCCTCCAACGCCGAGGTCTGGACCCACTGGTCGACCCTCGTCAAGGGCATGAAATGGATGCTGCGCAACGACGCCCCGTTGTTGGTCAATCCCCGGCCCAGCTGGCACAAGCTGTCCTGGTTCGCCGAGTTCATCGCCGCGATCCCCCACTACCGCCGCAACACCATCGAGACCGCGCGCCTGGCCATCGCGGCGCGTGAGCACCTGTTCGCCTGGGCGGCGCAGGAAGGCATCGATTTCGACCTGAAGAAGGAAGGCATCCTCCATATCTACCGCGACAAGACCGGCTTCGAGCATGCCGGCCGGGTCTCGGCACTGCTGGCGCAGGGCGGGCTGGAACGGCGCGCCGTGACGCCCGAGGAGATGCGCGCGATCGAGCCGACGCTGGCCGGCTCGTACTACGGCGGCTACTTCACCGAGAGCGATTCCACCGGCGACATCCACAAGTTCACCAGCGGCCTGGCCGCAGCCATCGATCGGCTGGGCGTGCGCTGCCTGTACGGCCAGGACGTGCGGGCGGTGAAGACCGACGGCAGGCGCGCCACCGTGACCGTGCAGGACGGCGCCGACACGGCCACCTCCACCTTCGACGGCGCCGTGATCTGCGCCGGCACCGCCAGCCGCGCACTGGCCGCGGGGCTGGGCGACCGCGTCAACATCTATCCGGTCAAGGGCTATTCAATCACGGTCAACCTGACCGATGAGGCCAGCCGCGCCGCCGCACCGGTGGTCAGCCTGCTCGACGACGAAACCAAGCTGGTCACCAGCCGCCTGGGCGACGACCGCTTCCGCGTGGCCGGCACCGCCGAGTTCAACGGCTACAACCGCGATATCCGCGCCGACCGCATCCGCCCGCTGGTGGAATGGGTGCAGCAGTGCTTCCCCGGCGTCAGCACGCGCAGCGTGGTGCCTTGGGCCGGGCTGCGGCCGATGATGCCGGATATGCTGCCGCGCGTGGGGCGCGGGCGTGCGGCATGCATCTTCTACAACACCGGGCATGGGCACCTGGGGTGGACTTTGTCGGCGGTGACGGCGGATATGGTGGCAGGGGTTGTCGACCAGCATCTCGGCGCGAGGGTGGCAGTCGCGGCGGGTGCGCCGATGGCATTGGCCAAGGCTTGAGTTCGCGGGTGTTTTCTCCCCTCTCCCATTTGTAAGATAGGGCCACCGTGCTCGAACAGCGCCGCGCCATGATGGAATCATGGCGCGGCGCATGTATACGCTTGAAAAATAGTGGATTTGTGCCCTATTTTCGCCCGGATGAATACCCAAGCCATCCACCAATTAATGAGGCTGCGACCATAGACACGAACCAGCCAACAAAGAACAGATTCGCTGCATGCTGATTCGTGTCGAACAAACTTCCTGTCCCGCGCAAAACTACAACGCCGAAGAGATATAACCCGCCCCAAGCAGCAAGCGTAGCCAGGACAGCACCAGTCATAGCGCCGATGACTGCTCTCAGTATCTTCATTTTACGGGGAAGAAAAGAATTGTTTTCGAGTTGCGAAAATCTGACCAAATACCCGGAACCACAATATTCAAACTTACTCTTAGACCAGTACCAAAGCCTGTGAGCTTTTCTCCATTCCATAAATCGATATGGCCTCCGCTAGCATTCCCTGCCACCTCTCCGTCACGCGTCCAATAGCCATCGAACATTATTATTCCGGTTCGCCCCTTTACCTTGCCCACCCAGTCCCGCCCTGTAATATTCTCCGCCTTCCCTAGTCCGGCAAAAGGTTGCAACTTCAACCATTCCCCGAGTTCGTTTGCTCGCGTGGCAGTGACCTTCCCGTCTGCGGGAAGAATAATACGCCCGATACTCGGCTGCCCCGACAGCGGCTTCACAAGCTTCGATGAAAAGGACTTCATCTCGATGCCGACTCGATGAAGAGTAACACTCATACGGATCGCGCACTGATCGGAATAGGCCGGATTGTCGTATGGATTACCCGACGGATAATTTTCCCAGAGTTCCTGAAACGTTACCACCTTAAGCTGCACTTCCTTAATGGAGTTCGGTGTCGCGTTTGTTGTCACGATCGTTTTCTTATTGGGCATACCTCATACCTCTGTCTGTTTTGCTAGAGCGTCATCGCCCCAATAAATTGCGTACTCGTTGAGGTTCTTTGTATATATGCGAGGTAACTTGCGGCTTTCGTCTATACACCCGGAGAATGCCCGCCCGTCGGGCGTCGCGATGAAGTAGGGGTAGCCTTCCAAGGGTGTATTACCCGCTCGGACTCGGACTTGCTCGTCGTAGTCACCTGTCGCGGGCGAAGTCAGGTTCGAAGAGGCCAAGGACGCGGACGATGGCGGCGGCGGCGCATTGCGGCCTCCCCGGTTCACCTCAATAATGAAATCCATCCGCGAGTGGATGACAACCGGGTGAGTCGGGCACTTGCAATTGACTCGCGCACCAGTCACCAACATCTGTTTGCCATCTACATCGACGGCCGGATAACAGTCATTCATCACCGGCCCGCCCACCTTGCAGGCGGGGCAGGTTGCATGGTCGCCTTCGACACCGACTATCAGGTCATGATGGAATATGCTGCGGCCCGTGGCGAAGAGTATGCCGCCCGAGCTTGTCTTGTCTCCGTTCCGGAGTGCGTAGCGAATATCCGGCATGACGGCCTCTTAGGCGCGCACGGAATAGTAGGCGGGATCGAGCAGGCCAAGGATAGACTTGTCTGCCGATTCGTGGAATTCCAGCGCCGTCACGGGACTGAACACAATGGTGTCCCCATTGCTCAGGGGGCTGCCGATGAGGGCCACCGGCACGCCTGCTGACTCGCACGCCTTGCCTGCGCCCGCCATAATCACCGCCGTACTGCCATCCTGGTAGGTCGCCACGTCGCCAACCCGGACGATGGGACGGCCATCGTAGCTTTGATTGCCGGAACCCTTCACGACTTCACCGCCGTTGGCGGTCTTCGCACCTTCGAATGCTGCAACGTAAATCTTCTTGGTTTTCCTGTCTTGCATCATTGATCCTCGGTTGGAAACGGCTGGTTTGCCGAATACCATTGAGCCGAAATCGGCAGTGGGGATCAATCAGACATGGCCTAAATTTCGGGATGATTTTTCAAAGGCTTTGCATGACGGCCGGGCGGTTTGAAGCCTATTGTTCGCGGGACGACCGCGACCGGCCTCCTGGCTGTGGGGCGCTCGGTGCGGCAGCCGCACGCTCGGCCTGCGCCCGCACTACCAGCTCCCCGATCGCCTGCGCGAGCCGCGTGTGGGCTCCCAGCCCCATCTTGTAGGCCGCATTGCGTGAGGGATACCCTCTCCCCGGCCCCTCTCCCGCAAGCGCGAGAGAGGAGAAACTCCTTGGACGGCTTTCACCTCATCCGGGTCCGCGCCCCAAACTCCCCACAATCCCCTTGCGGAAGGTCAGCACACATACGATGAAGATGATGCCCGTCACCATCGACACCGATTCACCGAGCCCGTTGAACCAGTCGATGTCCGTCACCGCCGCAAGGTAGCTGCCCAGTTCGCCCAGCTTGTTCTCCAGCGCGATCACAACAAACGCGCCGACGATCGGGCCGGTGAGTGTGCCGAGCCCCCCCAGCAGGGTCATCAGGATCACCATGCCGGACATCGACCAGTGCACGTCGGTCAGCGTCTCGAAGCCCAGCACCAGCGCCTTGATCGAGCCGGCCAGCCCCG
>NZ_JBYTAH010000045.1:0-65476 GCF_058787975.1 Cupriavidus sp. FW305-26 | reverse complement strand
CCGCCCCATCACAAGGAGAAAACCCATAGACATAAAATCCAATGCAGATCTGTCCGAGAAAACGGGGTAACCCCACACCTCCATGCGCCCGGCCATTCAAGTTGCCCCTGGCGCCGGAGTCTGATCAGGTGCAGGCTGGACTGCTACTGGCAACGTCATCCCTGCCGCAGTTCGACGCTGTTCGTACTTAGGGTACAGGGCGGCGGTTCATTTTCCGCGGGCAGGCGCTAACGCATGCCTGGGCGTGGCGGTGAAAACGGACGCTCTTCGACCCATCTCGATCGTTCGTATGTCGTCCATGGAATGACGGTTCTTGGCCGGCAAGCGACCGCTCGCCGGCTGTCAGGTTGTCACACGTCAGTTTGCTCCGCTATTTCTACATCAAGTCCTTCCTGATCGAAAAAAGAGGCTCCCTTTGAAGCCTCCTTTTCTATATTCGTGGAAAGAAAAAATCTGTTTTGGACACACCTCTTGAGTTAGAGACCGCTGCCGTAGTTGGTGGGTACCCAGCTATATGCTTTCCCATCACGATGGATATGCCCCAGACTAGGAAAAGAGATGTGCGCCGCGGCCACCCAATATCCCTTTGCAGCGGCATCGGCAAATGCCCTTTTTTTTACGCTGCCTTGCCGTAGCAACTTGGCATCTCGGCCCTCTTTGTCAGGTTTCCGTCATCCATGAGCAGGTGGAACTGGGAATCCGCTTCGGTGAGGAGAGCCGCGGAACGGCGGAAGTGGGAACAACGTAACACGCAGCCAGCCGCCGCCGGTCAGGGCGACGGAAAACCTCACCCTTGACGTTGCGTGGCCCGTTGCCGAAGGAGTTGCGCTCAAGGACCTTCCCGTCGAGGGCATGGACCAGCAACTCGACCTGCTTCTCCTTGGCGCGTTCGGTTCCGGCGGCGAGAGCTTCATCTTGCGTTTCGAACGTTTCACGTCCGACGCTTTCCGTTTCAATTGGCCAGCGGCCTCCAACCGTTGGACGTCGCAGCCCCCGGCGGCGAACGCAGCGCGGGAAGCGACAGCGCAGCTACGCGCTGCGTCAAGCCAGTAGCGCGCGGGGGCACATGGCTACCAAGTGTGGCAAGTCCGAGCAATGTCTTGTGAGGCCGGGAGGAGCCTGCCCACACGAGCATTCCCGGCCTCGCTTTTTTAGGTCGGTTATATGTGCCAGCCAAGGCGACGCGCAACATCTAGGAGCGCCCGGCCTGTACCGGTGCGGCGCGGCGGCCGAGACGCGCCCCCGGGCCGCGGTAGGCGGGGAAGTAGCTGTCCAGATCCTCCAGCGTTGATTCGTCACCGCCGCACAACTCCACATAGCGGTCGGGATCGACCACCAGGCGCTGGGTCCGATACACATGCGTGTCGGGCGAAAAGCCCCGTTTGAATTCGTGCAGCGAGTCGCTGGCCGAGCCGCCCAGGCCGCCGCCTAAGTGAAGGTAGCGCAGGCCGTTGACGCGGCCCCACTCGCGTGCGGAGTGGATAACCGTCTTGGTGGGCTGGTAATGGTGATACGCCCGGTCCCATCCGGCCAAGTGATACTGCATGATGCCGGTGCCGCGGGCTACGGTGACCAAAGCCCCGCCGATCACCGTGTCGGCCTGTTCGGCTACGAACAGCAGCAGATCGCCGCCGAGCGCACGTACCAGCATCTGGTAGTGCGTCGCGTGGAAGAAGTAGTAAGGCGCGGCACCCAACCGTCTCATGGTCCAGTTGTACAGCTCGATGAAGCGCGGCAGCGTGGCGAAGTCCCGGTCCAGCCGCGCAGTAACGCCCGCGCGCCGAGCGCGGCTAATGCCTTCCTTGTGGCGCTTCTGCGTTTCCTGCCACAGTCGATCTGCGCTTTTGGACAGGTCGATCGAAACGGTCGTGCCATGGTTGACCACGCGTCCCAGAGGGCTGTCCCAGCCTGCATTGAGCAGCGGATGCAGGCGGATAAACCAGGAGATACAACCACGCTCGCGCAGCAGAGCCGTGGCAGTGGCCAGTGCTTCGTCGGCAAATTGCGCCGGTGCCCCGGCGCTCAGTACCGGGCCACCGTAGCCATAGGCCGTGGTTGCGTCCCAGGTGCCGCGGGAAATCGCGCGGCGCACCAAGGGAACCAGCAGTATATGAGTGCCGTCAGTAACGCGGACGGCAGCGGCGCTGCCGTGGTCGATGCACTGCGCAGCGGCGTACCAGCCGGGCGTGTGGTGGCAGTCATGGTGGCAGCGCGCCAGTGTTGTGCGCCACGCCGGGTTGGCTGGCTCCAGCAGGCTAGAATGCATCGAAGCGCCCGGCTTCTAGCCACCGTCGCGGACCACATCTTCAGCCGGGTGCCTGCGGCGCCGGCATAGTGCGCTGAGCGACGAGGCAAGCAGCCGCTCGCAATGGCGCAACCATGACTGCCGCAGAACGGCACCCGGCGACGGGCACGGCTGGACGATTTCTGTCGACACTTCAGGCCGTAATCCGGGCAGTGCGAAAATAGCGTGCCCCCTGTGCTGGGACAGCAAGTCCTCGCGACTAACTTCCTGCACCCCGCCGTCCCAACCTGGCAAGGCGACCAAAGACCGCCCGTGTTCGCAGCGCTGAAGCAGAACGCACGGTCGGTTCTTGCCCAGCAACAGGATGACCGGCAACGAGGTGTCCGCGATATCGTCAAGCTCCCGCTCTACCAGCCGGGTCGACAAGCCGGCGCGTGTCGCCGCGGCGCAGAGGAGCGGAAACGTCAGGCCCTGTCCTTCCAGCGGCAGCCCTTCGAGTAGTACAGCGGACGGTACAGGCCGTTGCAAGGCCCGGTTCAGCAATAGCAGGCAACCCAGCATCGGATCGTCCGCTCCCGTCAGCTGTCTCATTGCGGCAGGCGGCTCCCGGCGGCCAGTAATGAAATACAGGTCGGAAGTGCCGGAATGCGCGGCGGATGTCCTCCTGGGTTGCTGTGTCTGCCGCGATGGCACTGATGCAACTTCTATGTCTTGTGCCGGCGCCTCGCACAGCGCAAGGCCAGCCGCCGCGTGTCGCTCGCGTGGATACCGCTCACCCATGATAGTCCCCCCGGCTTCAGTGGTGTGATCTGTACTGCCAGCGTAGCGCACCAGAGCGCCAGAGCCCATCATGCAAACAGCCTAGTGCGCCTGTTGTCCGTTTGATGGTGGCGACCAGAATGGAGGAGCCGTCCCCTTAGGCGCCCCAGTCACTGGGCCTCCCAATATTGCCGGATCCTCGCGCAGGATGGCGTGCAGAGTTAGTGTGCCGAATCGGAAGCGGTGGAATGCCACCACATTGGCCGCTATCGCTCCACGAGTAAAGCAGCGACAGCGCTAGCGGCGGCCTGGGCCCAGCGAATTATCCTGAACGCGCCTGAGCGCGCTAAGTCCCTTGGGCGGGAACCGCGCAGACGCGAGCGAGGCGTTCCGCATCGACAGAGGCTAGAGGCCAAAAGCCGTCACAGCATTTTGGAACCTGTCGATGCCATGACAACAATGCAAATGACCAAGGAAGAGTTCGGCCAAGAGATACCCGGGTGAATGAAAGGTACAGCTCGCCGGTGCGTGGCTCTGAATGTGGAGACTCGCCCCAAGAGGCCATATGCCTCAACGCTCAGTCAGAGCTTTGATCTCGTTATTCACTTGCCCCGGCACTCATCGGCGGGTTGTACGAAGAAGCTACACAATGGAACTAGCGCGCGGCATTGGCCATAAGGATGACTCTGTACGGCGGGATTGGAAAGGGGCTCGTTGCCGGGATTACCCCCAAAGCGGGGATAACGACATGCTGAGTCGTCGCGTGAAATGGTTCTGTTGTGTCGCAAACAGTTCTACCTCGTCAGGGCACGTTTCTTAAATGAAACTTAAGGCAATGCCGCTGGCGACTGCGGGGACATCACGAGGCGCCCACAGGATTGGCTATTTCTATCCTGTCGTTCCTGATGCTGCCCCCTGAACTCTGGAGCGCATGGCGACTGCGAACAGAAGCATATTAGGGGTGGCTCGCCTCCGGGGTATTGCGCATGCTGGCATGCCTTCCCACTCTGTGCACTGGCCATCAAGGTGGGGAATGAGGCGTGCATTCCACAAGGCACGCTCTTGCAGTGGCGCATTCCGAATGCTGTGGGGAATATGCGGCAACTCTCTAGGCCCGCGATCTGGCGGGTTGGGCAATCGACCGGGGGGCAGACTATGAGTACGACCGAAGCCGTCCCTTGCTTACTATGCGCCGTTCTTGCGCGACGCTGGGTCGACCAACGAGATCGCGGGCGTGGTAGCCGCATCTATCGCTGTGCTGCCTGTGGTGGGCGATTCGCAGTCACTGGCGATGCTCTAGGCGCCATCGAGCAGGGACGTTGGGATGTTGCCAAGCTGAAGGTTGCGGTTAGGCGGAGCATTGCTTCGGGCGTCCTTCCGCGCATTGAAGTTGCAGACGGATGGCCGAGCGTGATCGCGATCGGGCGTCAGGCATCCTGAGTTCGTTCCATGACGCTCCACTGATTGTCGCCATTGCGCCAGGCAAGCTCGCTTGAAAGCCACAGTACTACCTCTGCCCCGATGTGAGGAGGCTCTCTTGAGGGTACTGTGGAACCTGCGCGCCGAGCACCCCGAGGATGCCAGAAGCGTTGTTGTTGTCAGACACTCTCCTACGAAAATTTCGCCGTAGGAGAAACCTCAATGTTTGAGGCAAGCAGGACTGGGCCAGAGAGCTCTTCGCCTATCTTCGGCGGTTGTCCGCTTTGACGGAACTTCGGCCAGTGGATGCATGAGGATTGAGCGGCAGAAGCTGGCCGGCAAGCGCCCCCTCGCCGGCCAGAGGTTTGTCACACTTCGGTCTGCTCTGCCATCTCAAGCGCGTCGTCGACTTCGATACCGAGGTGGCGAACCGTGCTCTCCGGCTTCGTGTGGCCCAGCAGCAATTGCACTGCGCGAAGGTTCTTGGTTCTACGGTAGATGAGCGACGGCCTTGGTCCGCCCCATGGTGTGGGTGCCGTACGCCGTGTCATCTAAGCCGATGGACTCGATCCAGCGATGTACGAGCCTGGCGTACTGACGTGTGGACAGGTGGGCCGAGGCGTGAATCCGACTCGGAAACAGAGCATCCGACGAGCGCAATCCGCGATGGGCGATCCATGCCTCAAGACTTGAGCGGGTCTGCTCCGTAATCTCGAACTGAACCGGTCTATGCGTCTTTTGCTGGATCACCATCGCGCGGATACTAACGCGGGTGCCCTGACAAACGTCTCGTACGCATAGCCTTGTGAGATCACACGCTCGAAGCTTGCTATCGATCGCAAGATTGAACAGTGCGAGCTCACGAAGATTCGACGACATCTGTAGCCTTGTACGAATCGCCCAGATCTCGCAGAGCTTCAGCGGCGGCTTTTGTCCGGTGACCTTACCCTTATTCAATGGCGCACGCGGCGTCACGGGTGAATTCGACGTCTCCATGATCATCTCCTTTCGAACGAAGGTAGAATCAGTTTGCGCGCGCTGCAGATCTTCGCTGATGTCTCCGTCAGTCGGGCTGCAACGCGTGCCTCGAAAACTGTGCCGCAGACGGTCGCCGACCGACCCTTCTCCGACCCCCAAACATGGCTGTTGAATGTCCGTTGAAGGCATGAGATGCGACATCTGCGCAGTTCAGTGCTGTCGACTGATCGAGCCCATCTCGGATGGTTTCCAGCATCTGACTGAACGTCCGCGTAGGCCACGCTCCAGCCGTGCGAGTGAGGTCACCTACGGCTTTCGCCGGGCGGGAGCCCCGTCAATTTCGAGCCCCTCGCTAGTGCATTGCGAATCTTGGCGCGCGCGGCCACGCTCATTGCCATGTCCAGCAGGAAGTGGCGGCCGTCATGCCCCGGTCGAGCCGTTTGCGCCTGCCGCATCGGTGCCGGTCGCGTTCTGGCCGGGCATTACGCCAGTTTATACATTGACATCCAGGACGGCTGGTTTGGCGGACACGTAAGCGCCAGAATCCCCCCAACCAGTGAGGTGAAATGAAATATCAACTGTTCAACTACGAAGGCCGCGATGGCACGATCAACGTCGGCGTGCACGCGGACAGCCGGCATGTGCAATTCGCCGCAGGCACCGTTGACGGCCTGTTGCAGGACTGGCCCGCCGCGCAGCTACGCATTGCGCGCTTCATTGCGCAGCTGCCGCTGGCCGCCGAGACGATGGAGCCCGCACAGATCCGCTTCCTGCCGCCGCTGAGCCAGCCCGGTGTCATCTATGGGGGCAGGGGCGAACTACCGCGACCATGTCGTGGCCATGGCAAAGGCCTTCAATATGGACCTGACGACAGATCCGAAGGCCGATGGCGTATCGCCGTGGCACTTCATCAAGGCCGGCCGGGGGACACTGTCCGCCCACCGCCAGGCGCTGCCTTATCCCTCGCACACGCGAATGCTCGACTGGGAGGCTGAACTTGCGGTGGTGATCGGCAAGGCATGCCGCAACATCTCGCCGGGCGACGCGCTCGACTGTGTAGCGGGATACACCATTGCCAACGACCTGTCGGCACGCGACAACCTGCGTCGCGAGCAGGTCGATGCAAGCTCGCCGTTCCGCTTTGACTGGATCGGCTACAAGTGCTTTGAAGGCTCCTGTCCCCTCGGTCCTTACCTGACTCCCGCGGCTTTCGTGGCGTCCCCTGAAGCGCTGGATATCAAGCTTTGGGTCAATGACGAGCTCAAGCAGAACTCGAATACGTCCAATCACCTTTACACGGTTGCCGAGCAGATCGCCTACTTGAGCGAGCGGCTCACGTTGTATCCGGGCGATGTGCTGCTCACCGGGACGCCTGCCGGCGTTGGCATGGAATCGGGAGTCTTCCTGAAGCGCGGCGACAGTATCCGCGTCTGGATTGATGGACTGGGCGAACTGGAGACATCGTTGCAATAGGGCAATACCACGGGCGGCGTTCGCCGCCTGACATGGGGAGCCGTTCAGGCTCGCGTCCGCACGGGCACCACATAGAGTGCCTGACGGGCAATAACAATTCGACGGAGGAGACATGAAACAGAAATGCGTGGCAATCGCCGCCGCGCTGGCGCTGCTCGCGCCGGCGCTGGCCAGTGCTGAAGTGAAGGTCGGCATTCTTGCCACCCTTTCGGGGCCGTCGACCGATGTCGGGCGCGACGAATACGATGGCTTTCTGCTTGCCATTGAGCAAGGCGGCGGCAAGCTCGGCGGACAGCCGGTCCGCCTGATCAAGGAAGCTGACCAGGCGCGCCCGGACGTAGGGCTTGCGGGGGTGCGGCGACTTCTCGAACTTGAGCGCGTCGCAACGCCGTATTTCGCCACCTGGACCGTCGGCATCGTGTTCGCGATGATCGCCGCATTCATGCCGCTCAATGTGCTCGCCGAGTTGATCAATATCGGCACGCTCTCCGCCTTCACGCTGATCTCGATCGCGGTGCTGGTGCTGCGCAAGACGCGCCCGGAGCTGCCGAGAGCTTTCCGCTGTCCCGGCGTGCCGGTGGTTCCGCTGCTATCGGTGGGCTTCTGCCTGTTCCTGATGGCGCACCTTCAAGCGCTGACCTGGATCGCTTTCCTCATTTGGCTGGGGATCGGCCTGTCGATCTACTTCCTGTACGCGCGCCGCAACGCGGTGCTGCACGGTGGCCAGGTAGCACGCGGTGCCAGCCGTAAGAGTCCCGAGACACGGTAAGCGGATGTGGAGGCCGACCTTGGGGTAAGCGAAAACCCTAGCCCCGCCCGCACCGAGAAACTGGGTAAGATGCCAACCCGGCGCCGGCGCGACAAGATCGCCCGCAGCCGAACGGGATTGGGGCTCCAGACCCCATCAACGCCGCACCGCACTGCAACCCAGGCGGTGTGTCAAGGAAGGCAGAGCTACAGCTTTGCATTCCCCACGTCATGGAGAAGAAGTTGAACGACCGTACCCACGCGGCGGCCGCTGTCCGCCTTTTCGGCACCGGCGAAGGCCTGTCCCATGAGCGCGTAACGCTCGCCACCGATCCGGAATCCGGCCTGCAGGCCATCATCGCCATCTACAACACCAGACTGGGCCCCGCATTCGGCGGCTGCCGGTACTGGGCCTATCCCGCCGAAGCCGACGCGCTGTCCGATGCGCTGCGCCTGTCACAGGGCATGGCCTACAAGAACGCCCTCGCCGGGCTGCCGTTCGGTGGCGGCAAGGCGGTGATCCTGCGTTCCCCGGCGCAGACCGACCGCAAGCAACTCTTCCGCGCCTTCGGCCGCATGGTCGAGTCGCTGCAAGGCAGCTATATTACGGCCGAGGATGTCGGCACGACGGTGGACGACATGCGTGCCGTTCAGGCCGAGACCCGCTACGTCAGCGGCATGCCGCGCGACGGCGGCTTCGGCGGCAATCCCTCGCCGTGGACGGCATACGGCGTGTTCGTCGGCATCGAGGCGGCGGCGCTGTATCGCCTGGACCGCAAGTCGCTCGCCGGCTTGTCCGTGGCCGTCCAGGGACTGGGTTCGGTGGGCTGGGAGCTTTGCCGCCGTCTCCATGAAGCGGGCGCCACCCTGACCGTGGCCGATATCGACGCCGGCCGCACGACGCAGGCGCAACAGCAGTTTGGCGCCCGCGTCGTATCGCCGGAAGCCATCACGGCCGTCGACGCCGATGTATTCGCGCCTTGCGCGCTGGGTGCCGTCATCACCCCGGCCGTGGCCGAAAGCTGCCGTTTCCGGGCCATCGCCGGCGGGGCAAACAATCAACTCGCTTCGCTCGCCGAAGGTGACATCCTGCACCAGCGCGGGATCTTCTATGCGCCCGACTTCCTCATCAATGCCGGCGGCATCGTGAGTTGCGCCCGGGAATACCTCGGCGGTGTCGACGACTCGGACCTGCGCGACGAAGTGGCAGGCATCCGCGAACGGGTGCTCAGGCTGGCGCAACGCGTGGAGTCGACCGGCCAGGCGCCGGCGCGCGCGGCGGTGACATGGGCGCACGAGGTGTTGTCGCGTGGCATCGGGCCGAACTGAGCGTCGCGTCGACCAGGAGGAAGCCGATGAACGAATTCCCGAAGCCCCACAGTTCGACCAGCGCCAGCGCTGGTTGATGTGCTGGCTGGGGAATACGCACGGGCGCGAGCGGAGACGGCGCGGCTGATTTAGGCAGCTACCAACGCATAGCCGCCATTGGCCTCGTGAACGCGGCTTCTTAGGTGAACCGAAGCCTTACCTGAGGCCTTCGGTATCCAGGGACTTGCGCACGGCCGGCCGCTCCCGCATACGGAGATACCAGGTCCTGAGGTTCTCCAGGCCGTCGAAGTGGATGTCGGTCTTGTAGACCGACTCAAGCCACTCGGCTTGGCCCCATTGGGTTAGGGAATAAAGGTAGGCGTCGGCGACAGTGTAGGTGTCACCCATCAGATAGTCGCGGCCGGCGAGTTTCTCGTTAAGCCAGGCGTAACGCTTTTCCAACTTCGGCTTCGCAGTCTCGACGCCGTACTTGCCCGCCAGCCTCGCATAGAGCAGCGGAATGAAGCCCTTATGGATCTCGGAAGTCAGGAAGCTCAACCACTCCTGCAGACGATAGCGGTCGATGGTCCCGTTCGCCGGGGCCAAGTTCGACTCGGGTTTCATATCTGCCAGATACTGAACAATGGCCGGCCCCTCGCACAGCCGCGTGCCGTCGTCGAGTTCAAGGAGTGGGACGTAGCCAAAAGGACTGAGTTCGAAAAAATCGCGACCGTCTTCAGTTTCGTGAGTTTTGTAGTCCACCTTCGCGAGGGTTACGTCCAGCCCCAATTCATTGAACACGATGTGGGGCGACAGCGAGCAAGCACCCGGAATGTAGTACAGCTTCATTTCATATCCCTAAAGGTCATCGCAAAGCGGCGTGCCTTGCTGATGGATCGAATGATGCTGAAGATGGTATAGAAAGGGAAGAAGGCACTAAAATGTGGTGTAGGTACATTTTTTATACCTATGACTGAGAGGCTCCATGAAGACGGCTGTGTCGGGATGTTCGGTAGAGGAAGCAATGCGCCTGCTGGGCGGCCGGTGGCGGCTGCTGATCGCCTCGTACTTACTCGAAGGGCCGAAGCGTTTCAACGAACTGCGAAGAGAGATGCCAGACATTTCGCAGCGCATGCTCACCCTGGACCTGAAAGCACTTCAGGAAGTCGGCCTGGTGAAGAGAACAGCGTTTCCGACTGTTCCTGTTACGGTGCAGTACGAACTGACAGAGGATGGCGCGCGCCTTGCGCCTGTTGTGGAGGTGATGCGGGAGTTTGGGCTTTGGGTGAAGAGCCGGCCAATGCCACCGCAGGCGCCAGAACCATATCCATTAGCCCACGAAGATCCGGCCGGCGGCGTCGTGCAATAGCAGAAGCGTCGTCATGGACGTGGCCATCAAGACAGGTTCTCATAAAAGGGGGCTTTGCCGACTACGCCGCCCCTGTGTGGCAGTGAGTGCAGCGGCGCCGCCACGCGCTGAGGCAGCCCGCCATTGGCGCGGCTTTCAGCAGCGCATGCCGGTCAATGCCCTTCCTCGATATTGAGAATTTTCCCCAGGCCCAGGAAATAGTTCGCAAAGGCAAGCACGCTAGCCGTCACGGCTATATAGACAACTGACAGCGCGGCCAGCGTCGGATCGGCAAACTCCCGCACATAGTTGTACATGGAAACGGGCAGCGTCTGCGTGTCTTGCGTGGTGACGAAAAGCGATGCGGTGAATTCACTGAACGACATGATTGCCGCAAACAACCAGCCGCCAAACAGCCCCGGCGCGAGCAGCGGAATCGTAATCGTGAAAAGCACCTTCAGCGGCGACGCACCGAGGCTTGCTGCCGCCTGTTCCAGCCTTGCGTCCAGGTTTTCCATGGAAACATAGACGCTCTTCAGCACGAACGGCAGCACCAGCATCACGTGACACAGGATGACGACGCCATATGAGCGGTGTATGGAGGCCTGTGATACCAGGATGAGCAGGCCCAGCCCCAGCGTGAAGTGCGGCACCACGAGCGGGGAATGCAGGATGGCCAGCAGCGTCTGCTTGCCGGGGAATTCCAGCCGTTTGACGGCAATCGACAGGCAGGTCCCGATCACCAGCGCAATCAACGAGGACCATCCGGTGATGACCAGGCTGGCGCGGAATCCATCTCGAAAATCCGGATAACTGAAGACGCGTGCAAACCATGTCAGCGAATAGGATTCAGGCGGGAAAGTGATGATCGCCTTTTCGTTGAAGGCGGCGATCGTCACCACCACGACCGGCAGCAGCACGAATGCAAGCAGGATGGCGACGAGCAGCGGGCCCGCGACACGCAGCGGCAAAGGCAAAGCGCTTTTGATTCTCATTTCTTAGTGTCCTCCAACGACTTTCAGTCGCTTGGTGAACAGCCCCAGGGAAAAGAGCGCTGCGGCCGTCAGCAGCAAGCCCATCACACTCAGGCTGGCCGCCAGCGGGAAGTTCATGGAAGCGAAGCCAAGCTGGTACACCAGTGTCGAAACCGTCGGCACGCGGCCTCCGCCAATCATCTGAGGCGTCGCAAAGGCGCTGAAGGTCCAGGCGAACGCAGTTGTGATGCCAGCCAGAATACCCGGCATCGAAAGCGGCAGCGTGACCGTGAGGAAGGTCCTGACCGGGCCGGCACCCAGGCTCTGGGCGGCTTTTTCGTAGTCGCGGTCGATATGCGAAATTGCCGTGGCAAGCATCAGGACCACGACGGGAATCGTCACGTGCACCAGCGCGACCAGCACGCCCAGGTGTGTGAACATGAGTTCCAGTGGCCAGTCGATCAGGCCGAGCTTTCGCAGCGCGCCATTGATGAAGCCATTGCTGCCCAGGACGGCGATCCAGGAGTAGGTCCGCACGATTTCCCCCAGAAACAGGGGCGTGATGGACACCACGAGGATGAAGGACTTGAGCGCCCGGCTCCTGACGCGCACCAGGGCATAGGCCAGCGGGTACGCAACCAGCAGCGAAAACACGGTCGTCTCCACGCTCAGCCACAAGGTGTTGGAGAACGCGTCGAGATAAATCGACTTGGTCAGGTCGCTGAAGTTGGCGAACGTGAATCCGCCGACATCCAGGGAGCCGGGCACATACGCCCGGAAGCTGAACTGCAGGACCGCAATCAACGATACTGCGATGCACAGCGCGACAAGTACTGCCGGGGAGACCAACCAGGCTCGTGAATCGGGGCGCATTCTTAAACCTTATTCCAGATGCTCAATCGGCGAGGGAGGATCGGCGCGGTGCATGGCCGCGGCGACCCTCCCTCCACACTCTTGCTAGCGGGCTCAGTTCATGACGTTTTCAGTGAACCACTTGCGCCATTCCGCAGTCTTCTCGGCGCGCAGCTTGTGGTCCACGAGGATGGCCTTGTCCCACTGCTCCTTCGTCGTGAACACGCCGGGCAGCTTGGCGTCTTCAGGCGAAACCCTGGCGTCGTCGACGACGGGGCTGGCCTTCTTCAAGGCCACGATCTTCGACTGGACTTCCGGGGACAAGGCGATGTTCATGAACTTGTAAGCCAGATCGGCCTTGGTGGAGCCCTTCGTGATGGCCATGGTATCGATGCCGAGCACAGCGCCTTCCCTGGGCGTGACCAACTTGACGGGAACACCCTGGCTGATCATGTGATAGGCGTTGATCGACAGGATGACCTGCACGGGCGTTTCGCCGGTGGCGATCAGCTGCTGCGCATTGGCGTCATTGGTATAGAACGCCTTGAAGTTGGGCTTGAGCGCCTTGAGCTTGTCCTGCCCCTTTTCCCAGCTTTGCGCATCGCCACCCGACAGCATGGCGGAAACCGCGACCACATGGCTCGGATCGAAGTCAGGCACGCCAATCTTGCCTTTCAGGGCCGGGCTCCACAGGTCGTTCCAGCTCTCGAACTTGACGCTGGGCGGCACCAGGTCGGCGCGATAACCGATGGTATAGACATAGGCCCAGCTGCCGATGTGATACGGGCTGATCCTGGCGCGCTCGACAAGATGCTTGTAATTCGGAATCTTGCTCGTATCCAGCTTTTCAAAGAGATTGCCGTTGGCGTAGAGCCAGCCGACGTGGGAAGTCGTGAAGGTAACGTCGCTCTCGGGCTTGGAGGCAAGCTTCGCCTTGTTCAGGCGGTCGATGGTGCCGCCCGTGATGTACTTGACCGGTACGCCGGTTTGCCGCGTGAATTCCTTGCCGATGCTTTCATCGATGAGGTCGCGGAAACTGCCGCCCCAGGTGCTCACCACCAAGGCTTCCTGGGCCCATGCCGCCGTACTGCCAAGCGTGGCGGAGAGCGCGCAAAGTGCCAAAAGCTTGCGAATCGTCATTTACTAACCCCCAATCGAAAAGATAAACATCTGATAGAACTGGAAATACGCTTGAACGTGCCACCGGGAAATGCAATCACAAGCAGCGACGCGTTGCTGACGCAACGACGTTGACGCAATGACTTCGAATTACGGAGCCTATGATGTGAAAGTCGTACCAGGCGGCCAAGTCGGCTTTTTCGTAGGGGTGCCTCACATTTCCCGATGGGGTTGTGGATGGTTCCGCCGTCTGGAGCAGGTTAGCGGTCGTGTGAGGTTCGGTGGTATTCGGAAATTCCTAAACGGCCGGCAGGAAAATACAAATGGCGCCGCCAGCGGCTGCACATGACCATGCAGTCGGGTGCATCGCCCCCAATCTCCCGCCACCTGCCGAATCGATCCGAATCGACCATGAAGCATACCCGCATCCGCACCTTCAACACCAAAGTCACCTACCCGGAACAGAATCTGGACAACGACCTTTGCCAGGCCGTTGTCGCGCGAGGCCGTACCGTTTTTCTGCGAGGGCAGATCGGCCAGAACCTCGACACCTCGGAGAGCGTGTGCATCGGGGACGTCGCCGGACAGGCGGAGCAGGCCATGGCCAATATCGCGATGCTGCTCAAGGAAGCCGGCGGCGAGCTCGAGGACATCTGCAAGATCACGATCTACATCATCGACCCTCGCTACCGCGAGGCGGTGTATCGCGTCGTGGGCCGCTGGCTGAAGGGTGTCTTCCCGGTCTCGACCGGCATCGTCGTATCGGCCCTGGCCCGCCCCGAGTGGCTGGTAGAGATCGACGCCACCGCTGTCATCCCCGACTGAGCTGCCATGACCTTTTCCATCATTGCACGGTGCCCGGCCACCGGCCAGTTCGGCGCCGCCGTGGCGTCCTCGTCACCGGCGGTTGCCTCGCGCTGCATCCGCGGCCGCAAAGGGGTCGGCGCAGCCGCGAGCCAGAACATTACCGACCCGGATCTGGGGCCCCTCGCCCTGGACCTGATGGCCAGCGGCCTGACGCCGGAACGCGCCCTCGCGGAACTGCAGAAGCGCCCCCATATCGAGTATCGCCAGCTCATGGCCATCGACGCGCACAACCCGCCAGTGGTTTTCACGGGTGCCAAGGCGCTCGGCACCCTGGCAAGCGTGGTCGGCACCCATGCCGCATGCGCGGGCAACATGCTGGCGACGCGTGAAGTGCCCCAGGCCATGCTGTCGGCCTTCGAGCAGACCGAAGGCGCGCTCGCGGAACGGCTGATGCAGGCCATGCTCGCCGGCCAGGCCGCCGGCGGCGAGGAAGGTCCGGTGCACTCGGCAGGCCTGCTGGTGTACGATGCGCAAAACTGGCCTGTCGTGGATCTGCGCCTGGACTGGGTAGAAAACGACCCGGTCGAGGCCCTCCATGCCGCCTGGCAGGTTTACGCGCCGCAACTGAATGACTATGTCAAGCGAGCGCTCGATCCCCGCGCGGCGCCCAGCTTTGGCGTTCCCGGAAACCTGTGACCAGTCCGACGCATCGAATGAAGCGTGACAGCGCCGGTCAGGCAGCCGGCACTCGAAAGGGCAAACCTTCTCCAGTACACTGGATCGTTCCCCTTTTCCTGATCTCGACATGCTCAATCGCATTTCCCTGCGCCAGATGGAGTATTTCGTCGCAACGGCGAAGCATGGCAGCATCGCTGCTGCGTCGACGCAAATCCATATCTCCTCTCCCTCGATCTCCGCAGCGATCGCCCATATCGAGGCCGAACTGGGCGTGCAGCTGTTCGTGCGCCATTCTTCCAAGGGCATTGGCCTGACCACCATCGGCAAGCTGGTCCTGCATCACTGCGAAGATATGCTCGGACGGTCGTCCCGACTCTATGAAATCGCCTCCGATTCGAGCGACGTCATCCAGGGCACCTTGCGGGTGGGAAGCTTCCAGTCGCTCACGGCAATGATTGCGCCCGAGGTCATCTTCGGCTTTTCGCGCGCGTTCAAGAAAATCGAGCTGCAGATGGTCGAAGGCGATCAGGAAGTCTTGATGAACAAGCTCCATGCGCTTGAGATCGACGTGGCGATCACCTACGACCTGCACCTTGAGGACGACATCCAGTTCGAGAGCCTGGCGACGATGCCGCCCTATGTCCTGGTGAGCGAGGTCCATCCGCTGGCGCAGCAGAAAGTCGTCTCCTTCGAAGAGCTGGCGCCCGAACCCTACGTCCTGCTCGATATGCCGATGAGCCGGGACTATTTCACCTCCCTGTTTGAAAAGGCCGGCGTGACGCCGAACATCGCGGCGCGTTCGCAGTCCACGGAAGTGGTCCGGTCCATGGTCGCCAACGGCATTGGCTACGCACTCTTCAATGTGCGCCCCAAATCCGATCAGTCGCTCGACGGAAAGCGCATGGTGCGGGTCCGCCTTGCCGGTACCCATCGGCCCATGCTGCTCGGCCTGGCGACTTACAAGCCGATGAAACAGTCAAGATTGACGAGAATCTTCATGGAACGCTGCCGCGCTTATATCTCCGACCAATACATCCCCGGAATGAGCGCTCCAAGTTTCTTCGATCCCCATATAGCAGCGCCGCTGAAATCGGCGTCCTGAAGCGCCAGCCGCATCGGTCATGCCGTGTTTTGGCAATGCCCCCTCAAGAAGGGCCAGAGATGGAAAATCAAGCCTCCTCCGCAAGCGTCTCTCTCCTGGAAACGCTCATTTCTTTCGCATCGGTTTCCCTGACGCCAAACATCGCGCTCATCCACAAGGTCCAGGACATCCTGGCGGAAGCCGGCATCGAATCGATGCTCGCGCCCGACCCGCAAGACCCCAGCCGCTCCAATCTGTTTGCGACGGTCGGTCCGGTGGGCGTTCCGGGCGTCCTGCTCTCCGGCCATACCGATGTGGTGCCGGTGGAAGGCCAGCCCTGGACTTCACCCCCGTTTGAGGCAACGCACCGGGATGGCCGCATCTACGGACGCGGCACAGCCGACATGAAAGGCTTCGTGGCCTGCGCCGTCACCGCCATGGTGGCGGCCGCCCGGCAGCCGCTCCGGCGCCCCTTGCAGCTGGCGCTGTCCTTCGATGAGGAAATCGGCTGCGTTGGCGTGCGCCACCTGCTGCGCCGCCTGGAGCACAGCCTCCCCGCACCCTACCTGTGCATTGTCGGCGAGCCGACCCTGATGCGGATCGGCACCGGTCACAAGGGCAAGGCTGCCTACCGGGCGGTCTGCTGCGGCCAGGCCGGCCACTCAGGCCTGGCGCCCAGGTTCTTCAACGCCATCCACATGGCCAGCGACCTCGTCGCATCCCTGCGAGACGTGCAGCGTGAACTGGCGCAAAGCGGCCCGCGCGAGGAGGGCTACGGCGTGCCCTACAGCACGGTCCACGCCGGCGTCATCCACGGCGGCCGTGCCTTGAACATCGTGCCCAGCGAATGCGAAGTCAGCTTCGAGATTCGCAACGTCTCGGAAGATAAACCCGAGCAGATCCTGAAGCGCGTCCTGGAACGCCTGGCCGAGCGCGTCAAAAAAGAGGCGCTGGATCCTGCGGCGCCGTTGCCAGACATCCAGATGACGAACAGCTATCCCAGCCTGAACACCCGCGAGGATTCGCCTGCTGTCGGCCTGCTCGCCTCGCTGCTCCCCGCGGGCACCCCATGCGCCAGGGTGGACTATGGCAGCGAGGGTGGATTGTTCCAGCAGAGCTGGAATCAAACGCCAGTGCTGATCTGCGGGCCCGGGAGCATTGAAGTCGCACATAAGGCCGACGAGTATGTGGAGCTGGCGCAGATCGAAGCCTGCGACCGCATGCTGGCCGGCCTCGTCGAATTTCTCTGTCGATAAGCCTGGCATCCTGGCCAGCTTTGGCCCGGACGCCTCACGGACGCTGTCAAAATGAAGTCAGCAGGATGCTGCGATCGACCGACTGGATATCCGTCTTGCCGCAAAACGCCATGGAGAGATCGAGCTCGTTCTGAATGATGCTCAAGGCCGCGGTCACGCCTTGCTCGCCGAGGGCGCCCAGGCCATACATCATGGCGCGGCCGATATACGTGCCACGCGCCCCGAGCGCGATGGCCTTGAGCACATCCTGGCCCGAGCGGATGCCGCCATCCATATGGACTTCCACCCGATCCCCGACCGCTTCCACGATGCGCGGCAATGTGGAGATCGATGACGCGGCGCCGTCCAGCTGGCGCCCGCCATGGTTCGACACAATGATGGCATCGGCGCCGCTTGCCAGCGCCAGCCGTGCATCCTCGGGGTCCTGGATGCCCTTGACGATCAGCTTCCCATCCCACCGCTTCTTGATCCATTCAATATCATGCCAGGACAGACGCGGATCGAACTGCTCCTGAGTCCACTCCACCAGCGCCCCGATATTGTCGACGCCCCTGGCATGCCCGACGATATTGCCGAACTGACGGTGTCTGGTACCCAGCATGCCCATGCACCAGCGCGGCTTGCTCGCCATGTTCACAAGGTTGCGCAGGGTCGGCTTGGGCGGCGTGGACAGACCGTTCTTCTTGTCCTTGTGCCGCTGGCCGAAGACCTGCAGGTCCATCGTGACCACCAGCGCCGAACAATTGGCATTCCTGGCACGGTCGATCAGGCTTTCGACAAAGGTCCGGTCGCGCAGCACGTACAGCTGGAACCAGAACGGATGGCGCCCGGTCGCTTCCGCCACCGCCTCGATCGGGCAGATGCTCATGGTGGACAAGGTGAACGGGATGCCGTGCCGCTTCGCCGCGCGCGCGGCCAGGATTTCTCCATCGGCGTGCTGCATGCCGGTCAACCCGGTGGGCGCGATCGCCACCGGCATGCTGACCGGCTGGCCCACCATGGTGCTGGTGGTGCTGCGCTCGGTAATGTCCACCGCCACCCGCTGGCGGAATTCGATACGCTGAAAATCCGCCTCGTTGGCACGGTAGGTATATTCGGTCCACGAACCGCCGTCGACATAGTCATAGAACATGCGCGGCACGCGCTTTTTCGCCAGGCTGCGCAGGTCTTCAATGCACGTCATCTCGGCCATGGGGACTCCCTTGAAAAAAACAAAAAGCTGCCGGATCGCCCGATCCGGCAGCTCGTGCGTGCAACCTCGTTACCAATGACAGGTCACCGTGCAGCCTCAGGAACAGGCTCAAGACCGCTCATACGTCATATATCCGTTCTGGAGCACGATATGGTCAGCGATGTATTTCGCATCGTGCCAGACGCCATAGATGAAGGACGACGCCCGGTTGACCAGATTCGGCAGGCCCAGGAAATAGATGCCGCTTTCCGCGGAGATGCCGCGCTTGTGGAACGGATCGCCCTTCTCGTCGAAGGCATTCTTCACGTTCAGCCAGTTGAAATCAAACTTGAAACCGGTCGCCCAGAGGATCGTGGTGATGCCGGCTTCAGCCAGGTCGAGGTTGAGGATCGGGTGCTTGAGGCACTCCGGGTCCGGCAGCAGCTCCCAGGCGTCAGGTTCCGGCGGAAACGGCAGGCCATTCTCTTCGATATAGGCATCCGCTTCGCGCAGCACGTCGAAGTAGGCGCGGTCGCCTTCGGCGATGTTCTCGGGCAGGCCTGGCTCGAATGTCATGACGCCATCCTTGTAGGATTGGGTCAGGCCGACCAGGTTGATGCCCGCGTGCGCCAGGCGCCGGAAATCGACGGTCTTGCCGCCTTCATAGCCGCTCACGGCGAAAGCGACGTGCGCCTTCTTGGGCCGGATCCTCACTTCATCCCACAGGCCGAGGGCGCCCAGCCACCAGCAGTAGTCACGGCCACGGTACGCGCGCGGCGGGCGGTAATGCTCGCCGACCGAGAGATAAACCGTCTTGCCGGCCTGGCGCAGCTCTTCGGCAATCTGTGAGCCGGAAGCGCCCGCGCCCACCACGAGCACCCCGCCTTCCGCCAACTGGCCCGGATTCTTGTAGGCCGAGGAGTGCAGCTGCCGGATTTTTTCGCTCTCAGGCACGATCTTCGGATAGGCTGGCTTCTGGAACGGGCCGGTTGCGGCAACCACGTTGTCTGCCTCGATGATGCCGTCGGAAGTCGTCACCCTGAATCCGGGACGCCCTTGATGCCGTTCCACCTGCCTGACTTCCACGCCGGTACGGACCGGCGCCTTCAGCATGGCGGCATAGCTCTCGAAATACTGCGCCATGCGCTCTTTCGACGGAAAGGTCTCCGGCGAGATGCCCTCGAATTTCATCCCGGGAAAACGGTCATGCCAGGCCGGTCCATTCGCGACCAGAGAATCCCAACGTTCCGAGCGCCAGCGTTCTGCGATTCGGCTGCGTTCCAGCACGACATGCTGCACACCCATGTGCGCGAGATGCTCGCTCATCGCGATGCCCGCCTGGCCAGCACCGACCACCACGGTGTTGATTTTTTCCACTGACATTTGAATTTCCTAAGAATGATCGCCCCGGTCAGTCGCCCCGGCACGGAAGCTTCGACGGCAAGGCGTACTGGCGCCCTGGAGACATCGCTCATCGACGTTGGCCAGTTTGATGAAGCCGACCTCGTTTGAAAATCACGTTTTTCAAACTCAGCACTTAGGAAAAAGTAAAGCGCGGGCCGAAGGGCTCGGCACTGCCCCCCGCACCCGCGCACCACAAGGCGTTCCCGGCCATCGCATCCGCGCCGCCTGCGCCTGAAAACGGGCATTTCGTTTTTTCCGAGGGACCGCATCAGTTTCGGCAAAGTCCCGATACTGGCTGTTTGACTTATCCTGCTTGCCAGAACCAGCTCGGCCTCGATGTCATTGGGCCCAAGCCTGGAGCACGGCATACTCCTCAATCTCTGTACACCTATGAACGTAGCCAACTCCGAGCCTGCCGCACAGCAACCCCACGCACAGCCCGATACCGCAGTCAGCCTGGAACGGGTGGTCAAGAAGTATCACGACCACACCGTGCTGCACGAGCTCTCGCTGAAGATACGACGCGGGGAATTCCTCACCCTGCTGGGCCCGTCCGGCTGCGGCAAGACGACGCTCCTCAACCTCATCGCCGGCTTTGCGGAAGCCGACACCGGCGAGATTTTCATCGATGGCCAGCCGGTGACCTGCGAGCCGCCGCACAAGCGGCAGATCGGCATCGTCTTCCAGAACTACGCGCTCTTTCCCCACATGACCGTCGAGCGCAATATCGGCTATGGCCTGCGCATGCGGGGCGTGGGCAAGGACGAAATCGCACAGCGCGTGAAGCAGGTGATGGACCTGGTGAAGCTGGACGGCCTCGGGCACCGCAAGCCGCGCGAACTCTCGGGCGGCCAGCAGCAGCGCGTGGCGCTGGCGCGGGCGCTGGTGATCCAGCCCAAGGTACTGCTGCTGGACGAGCCCTTCTCGGCCCTGGACAAGAACCTGCGCGGCTCCATGCAGGTAGAGATCCGGGAAATCCAGCGCCGCTTGCGCCTGACCACAGTATTCGTCACCCACGACCAGGGCGAGGCGCTGGCCATGTCCGACCGGATCGCGGTGATGTCGAACGGCACCATTCGGCAGATCGCATCGCCGGCCGATCTGTATCAGAACCCGCAAGACCCGTTCGTGGCGTCCTTCCTGGGCGACGTGAACATACTGCCGGCGCATTATCACGGCCAGACGGCAACGGATGTGCAACTGCGCCTGGGCTCGGGGCTCATCAGCTTCCCGCATGCCCGCCTGGCCGACGCATCGCACGACGGGGAAAGGCTGGACGTGTACGTGCGCCCGGAGCACATCAAGCTTGAGCATCTGCATGCCGAATCGGTGTTGAGTGGCACGGTGATCAATCACGTCTACCAGGGCGATCACATCAATACGTTCATCGACGTGGACATTCCGATGACGGCCCGTCAGGTCGTCACGGTGCGCAGTGCAGGCCTGGGCGCCATGCAGCAATGGCCCATCGGCTCGGTCGCGGGACTTGCGCTGCCCGATGAGGGCGTCAGCATTTTCAGTCCGCAGAAGCGGACGTAAGAACAGATGCTAGCTCGCATCGCGAAGGCATGACACAACGCGTCAGACAACGCCGCCTGAGAGAACACACACATGACCAGTCTTCCCCGCTCCATGCAAGCCATCATCGCCCGTGAACCCGGCGACGCCGGTGTGCTAACGCTGGCCGAGCGCCCCATGCCCGAGCCCGGTGCTGGCGAAGTCCTGCTGCGCGTGCTTGCCGCCGGCGTCAACCGGCCCGACATCATGCAGCGTCAAGGTATCGCGAAGCCCGCGCCCGGAATCACCGACGTGCTCGGCCTGGAAGTCTGCGGCGAAGTGGTCGCCTGCGGTCCCGGTGTGGACAGTCAGCTGATGGGTCAGCGGCTGATGAGCCTGGTACCCGGCGGCGGCTATGCGCCGTGGTGTACGGCGCCGATCGATCAGTCCTTCATCGTTCCCGGCACGCTTTCCGATGTTGAGGCGGCCGCCTTGCCCGAGGGGCTGTTCACCGTGTGGCACAACCTGTTCGAGCTGGGCCGCCTGACCATGGGTGAAACCGTCCTGATCCACGGCGCAGCCGGCGGTATCGGCACGCTCGCGATCCGGATGGCGCATGCCGCCGGCGCAACCGTCATCGCCACGGACAACGACGAAAGCCGTTTTCCGGAACTGCGCGCCATGGGCGCCGATGCGACGATCTGCTGGCCTACCACCGATTTCACCAAGGCCTGCCTGGAGTACACCGATGGGCGCGGGGTCGACGTGGTCATCGACATCGTCGGCGGCGACTATGTCCGCCGCAATCTTGCCGCCATGGCCTTCGGCGGCCGCCATGTCAGCCTGTCCTTCATGCAAGGCTCGGCGGTCAATGTCGAACTGCTGACGCTGATGCAGCGCCAGGTGAGCCTGCACTCGTCCACCATGCGCCCCCAGAGCCATTACGAAAAGACCCGGATGGCCCAGAGCCTTGCCCGCCATGTCATCCCGCTGCTGAAAAACGGACGGGTCAAGCCGCGCATCCACGCCACCTTCCCGCTCGCGGAGGCGGTCGCGTCCCACCAGATGCTGGAAAGCGGCAAGGTCTTCGGCAAGCTGGTCCTGATCCCCTAGAGCCTGTCATCCAATCAAGCATGCTGAAACTTCTTTTCGCTCCGACCTCGCCATTCGTGCGCAAGGTCATGGTCTGCGCACACCTGACGGGGCAGGCCGGATCCATCGAGCTGTTGGACAGCGCCGCCCATCCGGTGCGGCGCGACCCGCGCATCGCGGCCCACAACCCCCTCGCCAAAGTCCCGACGCTGCTCCTCGAAAATGGCCAGGCCGTCTATGACAGCCGGGTGATTTGCGAGTACCTGGCCAGCCGGGCAGACGCCGCGGACATCTTTCCCGCCTCCGGCCCCGCGCGGTGGACGGCCCTGACCCGCCAGGCGCTCGGCGATGGCCTGCTCGACGCCGCGCTGCTCGCGCGCTACGAACGGACCGCGCGCCCCGAGGAAGTCCAGTGGCCCACGTGGCGCGAAGCGCTGCTGACGAAAGTCAGCGCCTGCCTCGAGTCAATCGACGCCATCGCACCGGACCTGGTGGAAGAACAGCCCACCATCGGTGAAATCACCATTGGCTGCGCGCTGGGATATCTGGACTTCCGCTTTCCCGAACTCGATTGGCGCGCCCGATACGGCAACGCGGCACGCTGGAATGAGGCTTTCCAAAGCCTGCCCGCCATGCTGGCCACGCGCCCCCACGAAGGTTGAGATAACAGAGGTCAGAACATGAGCGAGAAGATCACCATCTGGTTCCTGAACGGCCCCAACGCCAATCTTTATGGCCTGGACGCCAACAAGACCTACGGCAGCGACAGCTTTCCGGTGCTTCAGTCACGATGCGAGCAAAAGGCCGCGTCGCTGAATGCCGACCTGCGCTTTTTGCAGTCGAACTACGAGGGACAGCTGGTCGACTGGATCCAGGAAGCGCGCGGCGTGGCGGACGGCATCATCATCAATGCGGCCGGCCTGACCTACTCGTCGATTCCGATCCTCGATGCCTTGCTGTCTTTCCCCGGCAAGATCATCGAAACCCATATGAGCAACATCTGGAAGCGCGAGCCGTTCCGCCACCACTCCTACATCTCAAAGGTGGCGGATGGCGTGATCGCCGGGCTGGGCGGCGACGGCTACGAATTCGCCATCGAGGCCGTCACGCGGCTGGTGCAGAAGGGCAGAGCAGCGGTCTGATTTCCATGCGCACCCGGAACGGCAGCAGGATGTACTCTCGCTGCCGTCCTTGCCATTATTCTCAAGGCAGTTGCCAAGATGCCAATTTCTGAAGACACCCCCTCGGGCGCGCTGGCTTTCTACAGCGCCTTCGACGATTTCGACACGTGGAAGCGCGCGCTCCAGGCCCAGCTCCCGAACCTGAAAGTCATTCACTCCAGCGAAATCACCCGGCCAGCCGACATTCACTACGCGCTCGCCTGGAAACCGCCGGAGAATTTCTTTGCCGAAATGACGAACCTGCGCCTGATCGTCAATCTGGGAGCGGGGGTTGATTCACTGGTCCAGCGGCAGGATCTTCCCCAAGGCATTCCCATCACGCGGCTCACGGACCCGCAGATGGCGCGCATGATGGCGGGATACGTGCTGTTCTCCGTGCTGCGGCACGCCCGGGACATCCCGTACTTCGAGCAGGCGCAGCGGCGGGGTGAGTGGGCCTACCGTCATCCCCGTTCTCCGGAAGACATCCGCGTGGCGGTTCTGGGGCTCGGTCAACTGGGCGCAAAAGCGGCCCACGAACTGCAGCGCCAGGGGCTCAAGGTGATCGGCTGGTCGCGCAGCCCGGCGCAGATCGAAGGCGTGGAATGCTTTGCCGGACTGGAAACGCTCGACACCGTGCTCGGACAGGCGGACATCGTCGTCGTGATGCTGCCGCTCACGCCGCAGACAGCTGGCATCCTGGATCGCGCGCGACTCCAGCGGCTGCCGCGAGGCGCGGCCTTCATCAACGTTGCGCGGGGCGCACTGGTCGATCAGGCGGCGCTTACGGACCTGCTCCAAAGCGGCCACATCGGCGGGGCAACCCTGGACGTTTTCGAGCGCGAACCTTTGCCTGCCGGGGATCCGCTGTGGAGCATGCCCAATGTACTGATCACACCCCACCTGGCTTCGGTGGCGATTCCGTCGTCTGCGGCGAGGCAGATTGCGGAGAATATTGTTCGGGTTTCTGCCGGCGAATCGCCGGAGAACATCATTGATCCAGCACGCGGATATTGAGGTATAGGCTACGTCCGGTGCAATGCGCCGGACGCGTGGAAGGGATGAGAGACGCGATCAAAATGGAGCGAAGCGGTTCTGGCTAAGCGGCGAAGCAGGGAACTCGGATCGCGAGCCGAATTGTTCCAATGCGGCATGCCGCTGTGCCAGGGTGGCCGCAGACAGTAAAGGTAGTACGGCAAGGCCACGCAACGATGCCAGAATCACAGGTCGACGGAGAACGCCTCCGCGGCACCGGTCGCCAGGAAATGGCTGTGCGCGTCGACGAAGCCGGGAATCAGGGTTTTTCCTTTGAGATCGACCACCCTTGTGCCCGGCCCGGCCCGGCCCGGCCAGTGCCTTGATGCCCCTCCTGTGTCCTACCGCCTGGATGCGGCCGTTGCGTACGGCTACCGCTTGGTGCGGTTGTTGGCGTCCACCGTCAGTACCTTGCCGTTGAGATAAATCGCGTCTGCGTTCGCGGCCACATTCTCCACGGCTGCGCAGATCGACGTCCCTGCGAGCCTGCCCGCGGCAAGTGTCAGTGTCCGGGCGCAACTGATGGATCGCATCATTGTTGTTGCTCTCATATTCCGGGGTCTCATCCCTTATATTTGTGCTTGTCCTTGGTTCCGCCTGCGGTGCCCTCCCGGGAAGCAGGGGGGGCAGGCTAGCCTAGCTTAAGAGCAGGAAGCGCTGATAGATCCAGAAGACGATTCTATGGTGGCACGGTTCTCAATTTGCTCGATGCGACGGATGCTTCCGAGGCCACGACCAGACGTGCGACGTACGTCTTCAGAAGGGGAGGCAGAAGGCAATTGGCTCTGTGCGATTGACAATTCATACGGGACTGACCTTCTTGGGGTGGAATTGCTGTCGATGACCTGAATCGAAAGACGACCATCTGGCGGCTGATCGTCGGTTGCTGGCTAGCAGATGACCTCTGTCAGTCGCGAGCCGGTCGTCGCTTTTCGACTGCGGATTCAACCGGTCGATGCAACGGTTTGATGGAAGCGTTCAGCCGGGGTATCGAAGTTTAGAGTCTTGCGCGGACGTTCATTGAGCCGCCTCGCTACGGCTTTGAGCTTGGCTTGCGAATAGACCGAGAGATCGGTTCCCTTTGGGAAGTATTGTCTCAAGAGACCATTCGTGTTCTCGGAGTGGCCGGCGACTACCGCGCGCGAAATCTCCTCTCGTTCGGCAAGCGTCAACGCCAATCGGGAGCGGTGGCGCTGTACGGGCTGGATACCACCGGTCTCCGCCAGGATCCTCTGAATCGAAGAGTGACTCCGATCGAACAATTGTGCGATCTGATGGAGCGTTTCACCTTTGCGCCACCGTTCCCACATCAACGCCTTCTGGCTTTCCGTATAGTAGATCCGCCGTCTTTGTTTCATTTGCAACACTCCCGCTGCTTACGCAGTCTTCAGTGTGTTGCATCGATCGGTTGAATCCGCAACCCAAAGCAGACCTTTGCAGATTCCAAGACCGGTCTTCGCGTTTGTTGATTTGCTGAAGAGGGGCCTATCAGAGATTGGAACAGGGCCGTCGCGTAGAAACATCCGCCGCAAGAAGTGCGAAGAGTCAAGTGTAGAATGTCTTACATTAGATGCCGCGTGTCGGTTAAGCGGACCTGTTCTCCACTGAGCCATAGACATATGAAGATGCGACGCCGCCGGACGAGTTCAAATAAGTCTGTCATCGGGAGTCAACCGGTTATTACGCTCTATCGTCAGCGCATCCCAAAAGAGAAGTTCGACTCGTTGTCAGAGGTGGATCGCTATTGTTTCCTCTTACTTGGCCATGTACACGACGAGATTTCATGGCTCCAGCGGATGGCGTTGATTGCTTCCCAGTCTGGCCTTAGCGACGACGCAGCGCAGCAGTCCGGGGACATGATGCAGATGACTTTCCTGGCAAGGCTTTTATTGGGGAAATTATTCGAATTCAAGCGCGTACTGTCCACCGACAGCTCTCCGCTCCCCCAATTCATAGCGTCCAGTTTCGATCCTGAGGATGAAAAAGTAGGCCGATCAAGAGTGGACGAGATCCTTGCCTATTACAGGAAGGAAAAATGGATTAGAGTGGCTCGCAACAAGCACTTCCTCCACTATCCCGACTTTACCGACGTCATAGACACAATCAAAGATCCTGAGATCGACTGGCAGGTGGATATCTATCATGGGAAAAAATCTGCAAACACACTGTTTCCCACATCGGATGTAATGGCGAACTATGCCTGGTTTAGGCTTGCCAATCCAAAATCGCCTATGGAAGGCTTCACGGAAGCGCTCGATACCATTCGTGAACTTGCAAAACTTACACTGGGAACGCTGGAATATACGCTAGCTAACTTCGTTGATCGGAGGCTATTAGACCTGAGTGACAACGAGGAAATAAAACTGACAGTCCGAGATAATCTAAAGGACTTACGTTTGAGTTACTTCATCTGCGTTGGCAACGCATAGGGCCGCTTGAGTTGAGAAGGCCGGGTCCGCTAATGGCAGAATGGAAAGTAACCAAAGTAAAGCCGCTAGCCCGTTTAAATGTCCGATCGGAAGTAGGCGGTCTTCGGGATCGCAAGAATCGGCCGTTCAGCAGGTCAGTCTATTGGCCCGCGCCATAAAAAATCCACGATCGAACGACGCCTTGCCTGCAACCAATCGATACGCTTCAGCGCTCACCTTAGCGATCCTGGCGATCGAGGAAGCAGGGTAGATTCCAATCCTGCGACGGATTCACGTCGGCGAGACTCAAGTCGGCAGTGGTATATGCTTGCGCATCTTTTCATGTGCAACAATTGAGCATGGTTACTAAGCTATCACCCAGGCTGGCAAAGAAAATAGAACGGAGCGGGATGCTACGGGTCGTCCGACGTGTCCTATTCACTGGCATCAATCAGTCGACGAATGCTGGCTCATTCGACTTTACTCACTTCTATCAGTTTGGTTCCGGAGTTGTACTTATAAACTGCGGCACGGTCTATGTACTTACGCCAAGCCACGTCGTCCGAAACGCAACGAAGAACCGATACGACAACGATTCCCCATTTTGGGTTACGGCTAGTCACAGGCAGCCGACGGATCTTCAAGACTTCCTAATGCCCATGCGCTACTTCGACTGCTCGCCCGAGGGTGAACTGCCGTTGGACGTGGGCCTGCTCGAGATGAATCCGGTGATTTTTGGGCTTAGCGATTACCTGAACTGGAATCAGGAGGAACTATTTGTACAAGACCCGCTTGCCGCGCATGGCGCCACGGCCGTAGTGGCAGGCTATCCTGAAGAGATGAACGCCTATGACTTTCTCGACACTGAGGATGGAGTTCAGCAGGTGGCGAGGGTTAAGCAAGAACAATTTCGCGGCATCATCACGGCCGATGAGCACAGCCTGTGGTTCGAGAATCCCAGCCACACGCCGGGCTACGCGTATGCAGGGCTCAGCGGGGGTATAGTGGTGTGCGCTATTGATGAAAAGCTCATGTATCTTGGGATTGCAATCAGTAACGGGGGCGACGGAGCGCGGTTTAAGGTACAGTCCTTCGCGGAAATTCGAGCCAACTTAGGGAAGTTTTCCAGCCTCGCCTGGGAGGTTCTGGATGAAGCTTACTTCCTTTCCAGCATGACGCACGAGAGAATGAACTACGGCAGCTTTAGTCGTGCGTTCAAAATGGGAGAGGACCTCGTACCTAATCGGACCAACGAATATCTGGAGCAGCTTGAAAGGAGCAGGAACCACGGTAAGAAAGGCCATTGGAAAATTGACCTGGATCTAGCCCTTCGCGAGATGCAAATGAGACTTCGGGATGAATTCATTTGCGTCATCAAGAAGGTCGAGCAGCGCAGGAAGTTGGGAATCTGATTGCCTAGAAGACAGTGTCTGCGCAGCACCTATTGCTACGTAAACAAGGAAGCTGGTTCGCGGGAAGGGATGGGTAGCCGCGGCGGCGGATGGAAGCACGGGCATTCAATGAATGCTGTAAAGAGAGACGGAATGCGTAAACGCGCTTACCCCGACACATCGCTACGTGGGGCGATTGCCTAGGATGGCAGCTTTGATGGGGTCGATGGCTTCGACTCGTCCGATTTAGGTGTCCTTATTGGACCCAATACGGGCGCCATGGTGAGCTTGCGCGAGTAGAAGGGCGATTGCCGGTCAACGCCGACGCTCGGGTGTGTGCGCCAACCGGCAATCCTCTACCGGAACGCATACTTCTGCGCGATATACTTTGCGGAGTTTTCGATGTAGGGGAAAACGGTGCTCTCGTTAATGTTGAGCTGATCCAGTTGCGCGAGCACCTCAATCTTTGCGGTAACCTCGATTCGCTGGACTTCAATGTCGGGAGTGCCCGCCTCGTCCAGAATGGCGTCTTGCCCAAAAAGGAGAAACGCTCCCGATTGAAATGCGATTCGGTCGTTGGTGTGCTTGCCCTTGACGCAAATCACGCGTCGAAGGTCCTTTGGATCAATCTGCGGCTCGAAGAACGGCTTTTCCTCTTTCACGAAATGCAGAAGACGTTTGACCGAAAGTTGTTCATTGAACTGGTCGATGTTATCGATGCCGAAATTAATACTTTCCTTGTCGACCTTGGGAAGTCGCGCCAGGTTAGCCAAACAGCTTGCAGTATCCGAATCAAAATATTTGATCTGCTTGCTGTCCATGGCGAACACAATCACCTCGCCGGAATCCTCGGGATTACTCTTGCAGGCGAAGTAAAGCGCGATGAGGGGATTAGACGTGATGTCCAGCAGGCGTGTAGGCAATGAGTAGTGCTGCATGCGTACGAGGCGGTCGAGTGTGTAGATGTCGCCCTCAAAGTCGCCGGAATTCGAGACTAGGAGCTCCCGGTACATACGGTCTTCGGCATCGGTATACCTCGGGTTGCCCTTGTCGTCTTTCCGAAACAGTGATGGCTCTAGTCGATACCGGGTTCGGTGCGAGTGTCCGCGATAGAACGTTTCCTTATTGCCGTGGCGCAGGCCTAGAACCGTTTCGACAAACTGTGCAACTGATGCCACTGACAACGGTGCGGCCGGAGTTGGTGGCAGCCCTCCCTCCGGCGCGGGAGTCGCCCGCTCCCCCAACCCCACGCGGCGCAAGGCGCCAAGTAGATCCTCGTCCTTGATGGCCCAGTGCGTCCGATGCATCTCCCAAGAGCGGATGTCCAGCAGGGGGTGAATTGGCTCTATCTGTGCGAACGAGATCGGCCCAGTCACGCGGTCGATCTCAAACTCGATGAGCAACTGGCTCTCCCGGACGCGAACCGACAAAAGTTTTCCCAAAAAGAATGGGCTGTCCGTTCCTTCGTACGTGAAGAGGCAGGGAAATTTGAGAAGTGCCTGAAGCTGCGGGCTCTGCAGGTCCCGAAACCGCGCCGCAACCTCGTCGCTGGTGTATTCGAGGAAGCGACTGCGAGGCAGCTCGTAAAATGTTCGATCCCAAGCGCCATCCAGGGCGGTGACCAACAGATTGTACATAGCTTCTAGGACCCGAGAATGGCGCGCTGATCTCGTGCGCCGAGGAAATCTGCATAGCTGTATTGGAACTGCAGTACCGGCGTCAAGACGGTCGGCGGCTTCAGGGCAGAGCAAGCCCGATAACGCTTGGCAGCGGCTGTCGTTACGCAATGACAATAATACCTTGAAAGCGATTGCCAAAACGCTACCAGATGGCTCGTTGTTCAGGTGCACGAACTCGCACTCTTCTCGGCGCAAAGTAGGAGCCGCCATGCTGGCGTAGGGACTCAATGGTCAGGGGGGCTGTTCGCAGTGGGCGAAACTTCGACCTCAGGAAGCTATCACTTGCTACCGACCGCTCTTGTCCGACATGTGTCATGCCACCTGCAGGCCAGCCAGCCTCGTACTGTCCCCCAAAAAAATAACCGCAGCCGAAGCTGCGGTTATCCCATCCCGCCGGAGCAACACCCCCGGCCACATCAGCATCCCCACTCACTCCACCGGACAAATCTCCCCCGCCGTCCGGTCAAACTTCGCCTTAATCATCGCCACCAGACACCGGATACCAAAGCAAGCATCCGAACATTCGCTTTCCACTTCCAACAGCACTAGTACCCTGTCCAATCCAGCGCTGATGCAATTCAGCGATTCGCGACAATCTTCCGGATTGGCGATCAAGACGGTTTGTTGTTTCGATGCGGTTTGCTCTTCCATTGCGAGCTCCTATCAAAGTTGGAAGACCCGCCTGATGGATGAAAATGAAGGGTGGCGGGCCAGACAGCGGGGGTACCAAACCGGTCGTCAACGGAGTAATCCGGCCAGCCTTGCGGCTGCCCCGCCCGGCCCGCCATAAACTGAGGAGACGTGGACGCGCGAACTTGGCCGCATGACACGGCCGTCCGTAACACGATCCGGGTTGGTACGCCCGATCACCGTTGTCTCGGTGATGGCTCCAGTGTTCCCATCTCTGTCGTCTGTGGCGATCAGACGATTCGCAATCTTCCGGCGCTTCGCTGTCAGGCAGTTGCCTAGCGAATCCTGTCGAACCCACCAGCAGCCCAACGCTCTGCGCTGTCCCGCGTCAGCCGAAAGTCGGGCCGCACCTTCACAGTCGCCAGCACATCGCCGAAGGAATCCTCAGCCGTGAGCGTGCCAAAGGGCTCGAATTCATCCGGCGTAATGACGAGCTTCACAATCACAGTGCCGGATTCAGACTCGATACTGACCTGCTTGTTGAGCTGCGCATGCAATTGCTGCTCATGCCGCCGGATAACCTCTGAAGCCGTCTTGACCAGCGTCTGGTGCGCAGTGGCATCCAGCGGCTTGGGATCGACCTTGTTTCGCCCCATGGTCCAGGGACCGACCAGCGCGGGCTCGGCGCTGCCGTCGCGGATCATTTCGACTGCCCAGCCGTCGCCGTCCTCGTTCTTGATGACGCGGGCGGTCCAGCCCTTGTCGCGCCAGAGGCGGGGCTCGTGGATGGCGGTGGATTCGTGCTCGGGAAGGGCGTCGTCGGTGTGATGCATCAATCTCGTCGTACGGGTCGGGGAACCCGCGAGGATACTATAGGGGCCGACAGGCAGCATTCGGCCGCGCGTGTTGGCGCCTGGCAGGTTGCTGAAAGGCCGGCAGGCGGCGGGGTTGCTCCCTTCTTAAATGAGTTCCTTCATCAAGCGCTCGACGGTCATCGGTCGATTGGAATTCAGGAGCAATGCTCGCTTTGCGGACGCACCTTCAGGAACATGCCGGAAGGTCATGCTATCCCTGATCCTTCTCAGACAGCGCGCTTTCCAGTAGCTCACGTGCCTCCCTTCCATGAAGCCAAATGCAACGCTTCCATTCTTCGGTGGCTCCGTGCCTTCCTAAATATGCCTCGCGCTCTTCGGCGGTTAAGGATTCCCAGAATGGAGACCAATAGTTATCCCACCAATATTCAATGTCGCCTTGCAGGAATCCCAGCTTAAGCGGTTCGCTAATCTCCGGGAAGGCGACCCACGGAGGCGGTGGACTTGAGTCGGCTACTACTATGCGATCGAATACGGAAGTATCGTTGGTCATCATTGATACTATTGATCCAGAAAACTCATTACTGAACGCAATGGAGGTGAAAAAATCTCCAGCCTCATTGCCGCTGCGTCTTATATACAAGTGCTCATCAATTTTATCGAATCCGTTTTTAATGCCTTCGATAAACTCATGTACCTTATTCGACTCCAGTTGAAAGTGAGCGTAAAAAGCATTTATGCGCGCTCCGGGTAATAAGCTGGAAATCTCAGGGTACTTAGAAGGCCGCTTTTCAGTCGCTGCTATTTGCACCATATCTAGCGGGCGAACAAATAAACTTTGCAAATTCTTCCAGCGAGCGGCCGAAGCGTGCTCGGAGGGCTCGATTCCGCTTCTCGGCGATACGCCTGTGAGTCAACATGTCGCGCAATTTCTTGAGCACTTATCTCACTCCATTTGATCGACCACCCAGTCCGCGCCCCAATAACCTAGGCTTCCGCCGATGATGCCATGGCTAGCGCCGCGCCGGCAGTAGCCGGGGCGCTTGCGCTGTCGATCACGGGACAGCCCAGCAGGGTGCCGCTCGCGGCCAGCGTCGGAGACGCATATAGGTCTTGCGCCGAGCGACAGCCTGCTAGTTCCGGCTGAACATCGACTTCCTGATAATCGCATGCACACCCCAGTTGCCATTCACCACCTGCGTGATACCAAAATCCACCGCAACAGAGATCAGCGCGACCGCCTCGTCCTCACTCAGCCCCTTGACCGACATGAGGAAGCGGCGTGTCTTGCGGAAGGCGTCGCGCATGGCGTCGTCCAGGGTGGACTTCAGGTAGATGTGGCTCTGCGCCATCTGGCCCAGTTCAGCCAGGTGGTTGGGTGAGCTGAAGCCATGCAGGATCCATTCGTCGGCGGTTTCCACCAGCGGGTAGCTCAGGTCGGCGAAGGGAGCGTCGCGATCGATCATGGTGCTCTTGTGCAGGATGAGCTGGAAGTCACCGGTCAGCGAGCATTCGATGGCCGTGCCGCACAGCTCGGAGTCTCCCTGCGAGGCATGGGGATCGCCAATCGACAGCAGGGCGCCCGGCACGGCTACCCTGAGGTAGACGCTGGCGCCCCGGGTGACGCGCCAGTTGTCCAGGTTGCCGGCGAAGCTTGAGGGCGGGATGGAGTCGATGAGGCCGTCCTGCGCCGGCGCCACGGCGATGACGCCGAAGTGGGGGCGGACCGGTATCTCGATATCGCGCAGCACGTCGTGGTTCTTGACGATGGTGTCGTGGTCGACCGGCACGCCGGGATAGTCGATGGTCGGGTGCAGCACGCCGAACGGATCGCGCTGCGGCGTCCAGCGGAAGTTGTAGACCGCGCGCGCACGGCTGTCGGCGCGTTCGCAATCGATCTCGAAGACGGTGACCACTTCGCGCTCGCGCGGCTCGGTCAGCATGTCGCGGTAATGAAAGCCCCACCAGGTCGCGGCGTTGCTGCCGAAGGCCCTGCCGGCAAAGCGCGGGTTGCAGCACGGGCGCGGGCGCACGTCCAGGATGCGCACCTCCAGCACATCGCCGGGCATGGCGCCGCGCACCGCGACCGGGCCGGTGCAGATATGCACGCCAAAGCCTTCGCCGGCGCCGCGGCCGTAGACCGACGCATCGATGGGGCCCGCGCCGCGCCGGTTGACGTTCTTCTGCTCCGCGGTCCAGTGAAAGACGCTTTCGGCGCCGGCGTCGCCGTCGATCATGCGTTCCCGGTCGTCAGAGGCGTGCTGCGTCAGGGTTTCGATGGTGACGGTGTCGCCGGGCATGACCTCAAGCACGGGCGGCAGGTCGTGGCTGAGATAGCCCCAGTGCACGGTCTTGTCCGTGGCCTGCAGCCAGTGGTGCCGGCCTTCCGGGCGGGCGGCGTGCGAGCGCGCCTGGGTGATGGGGACGATGGTGGGCGCCGCTTGCAGGCGCGCAGCAGGGCCATCGTTCGCGGGCGCGCCATGGCTAGCGGGAGCCCGCTTCGCATTGGCCGGAAGCCCGCGGGAGACATTCTGCGGTGGGCGATGCTCGGGCGTGTTCGCGGTCTGCTCACGGTAGGCGCGGGGCGAGATCCCGAACTGTTCGCGAAACGCGTGGCTGAAGTGCGAAGGGTCGTTGAAGCCCCAGCGATAGCAGATGTCGGAGACCGAGAGCTTGTCGTACTGGTGGTTCGCCAGGTCGGCCCGGCATCGCTCGAGCCGGCTGGTGCGCAGGTAGGCGGAAAAGCTGCTGCCGGATTTCTCGAAGAGCTTCTGCAGGTAGCGGGCCGACATGCGCTCGTCCGCGGCAATGGCGGCGAGGCTGAGTTCCGGCTCGGCAAGGCGTGCGTCGATGCGGCTGCAGACGCGCGCAAAGACGGCCGCGCGCGAGGGCGTCATGTCCGGCGGTGCGCTGGGCTGGCTGTCGGCCAGCGCGGCGTCAAGGCAGGCGGTGATGGTGTTGTCGAAGGGCTGGATGGCCTTGGCGTTTGCGGACACGATGGTGTCGAAGCTGGCCGCCATGGACTGGAGCAGGCGGGCAAACAGTTCCGCGGCGTCGCCGCTCAGCACCAGCGCGGAGCGAGGCAAAGGGGCCGTGATGCGTGCGCTCAGCAATGCCTGGCCGATATGCACGATCAGCATGCGGAAGCTGGTGGCCAGGGCCAGCCTGCGGGCGGCGTGTTCCGGCACGCAGACCACCTGCCCCGGCCGCAGCGGTTCACGCAGTTCCGGCGCAGCGAGGTGCGCTTCGCCTTCGGTCAGCATCAGCAGCATCAGGCCGCGGCCGTCGCCGCTGGTGATGGCCAGCGTCTGGGGGACCGATGCAATGCAGGTCAGCTCGATGCCCGCGGGGGTGGTCCGCGACTCGATTGTGCCGTGCAGGGTGTGATCGGCGCACAGGCTTTCGCAATGCAGGCGTGCGGCGCGGAGTTCGTCACGCCAGGCTGCGCCGCGCCGGTTGTGTGGATAGGCTTCGGTGGAAAAACGCAAAAGGTGCAATTGAACCTCCCTGGCATCACGCTGCAACAGCGAAAACGGGCGGACATTGCTGTCCGCCGCGCATCCAAAGCATTTCCTGCGAAGGCCAGGCCCTCCGCTAGCCGAACAGCAACTGCCCCCGCATCGCGGCCACCAGTACGAATCCCGCAAACGTGCCAAAGATGGCGAAGATCCCGCCGAGCACGTTCGGGGCCGGTATCGGCGCACGTACCGCAGTGTAGATAACGCCAGTCACCAAGCCAACGGCTGCGGCCTGCAGCTCGGTGCTGCCCAATGCAATTTCCACCATGTCATTCCCCAATCTCATGAGTTGCGCGTGATTCAGCGGCTTTCCGGCGGCCGCCCGAAGGCGATGGTCCTGCGCCATGCGTGCACGATCAGATAGCCGATGTAGGTGAAGAGGATGGCGCAGATCCCGCCGGTGACGTTTGGCGCGGGGATCGGCAGGTTCAGCCAGGAATACAGCGTGCCGGTGACCAGGCCGACAATCAGTGCAACCAGCTCGTTGCGTCCTATGTAGACGTATTGCATGTGGCGCTCTCCCTTTGTATTGAGTCGACGGCTCAGCCCTTGTCCTTGGGCGGGAAGATCGAGCGCGGCATGGTGCAATGGATGCCCTGGGTGCCATCGACGACCTGCGTCACGCCGAAGTCGGCCGAGACGCTCATGAGCGAATAGGCATCGTCGCGCGAGAGTCCCTGTTGCTCGGTCAGCAGGTGGATCATGTCGCGGGCCGCGTTCTTGCCGGCTTCGTCCAGGTCCTCGTGGAAGCCATGGACGACCCAGCAATCCGGCGTTTCCAGCAGCGGCGACGGAAAGTGGAAGTCCTTGCGCAGGACCACCTGGAACAGGACGTTCAATGAGGCCTCGATGGCGGTGCCGCTGATCTCGCCGTCGCCTTGCGAGATATGCGGGTCGCCGATCGAGAACAGCGCGCCGTCGACCTGGACCGGGTAGTACATGGTGGCGCCCGCGCCGATGCGCCAGTTGTCGATATTGCCGCCATGCAGGCCGGGCTCGACGGTGGTGACGCGGCCGCGCGCGTCGGGGGCGACGCCAGCGGTGCCCAGGTGCGGGCGCACGGGAACGCGCACACCGGCCAGCGCGGGCTGCCGGCAGCATTCCCGCTCATCCACGAGCTTGCCGGGGATGGTCATCTTGCCGGGGTAGTCGAAGGCGTACAGGGCATGCGCGGTGTTGGAGCGCTGGTCCAGCTCATAGATGGTGACCCGCTCCTTCTCGAACTCTTTGTACAGCTGGCCCCAGTGCGCCGCGGCATTCGCCCCGAAACGGAAGCGCGGAATCATCTGCAGGTAGCGCACCTCCAGCACGTCGCCGGGCTTGGCGTCTTCGACATAGATAGGGCCGGTCATGATGTGCACGCCGGGGTTGCGGTCGTCGTGGGGAATCGCCCGGAAGATCTCGCGAATGGCGTCGTCCATCATCAGGTCGGGGGCATCGCCGGCATGGTGGGTCACCGCTTCGGCGCGGATGAGGTCGCCGCTTTTCACGGTCAGGGCGGGCGCCTTGGCGGCATCGAAGTAGCCCCAGTGGACGGTCTCGGGGCGGGCGGGCAGGTCGTGCAGCATGTTGTCTCCTATGTTTTCTTGCAGCCGTGTCCGCAGCCGTTCACCCGGTGAGCGGCTGGATTCGATGAGGTAATCAGGGACACTGGCTATGCGTGGCAGGCGGGGTATGCCTGGTACCGCGCGGCAGTCCTGCAGGCGCCGCGCGGTGAGTCAATACTAGGGACAGGGCGTTGCGGGGCAGTAGGGCGATTCACCCCAAACTCTTGTGTTGCTGCGTACTAAGGTAAACCCGCTGCACGATGCCGGGTCGCGGCGGGCTGTTAATTCCTGGTTGACATCGTGTCAACGATCTATGGAATTGTCGACAACGCCTTGACAGTGCGGAAGCCCGGCAGAGCCAGGGGCTGATGCTGAGGATGGCAGGGGCCCTGGGCATGGATGCCGCGCAGGTTGCGGGGCTGAAGGCCGCCGGGGGTGGTGTAAGTCGCTGTGCGGCGCCGGCGCAATGCCAGCGCCTGCTATTGCTATTGCGATGGCGCCTCGGGCCATTTCCCCTTGCGGGGAAAGCGCATATCGAACTCGGTGAACACGTGCTCCTCGGAGCGGCAGCTGATGCTTGCCCCCCAACTGTTCAGCACCTTCTGGCAAAACGCCAGTCCGATGCCGGTGCCGCGATGTGCCGGGTAAGAGAAGAAGGGCTGGAACATCCGGGCCAGCACTTGCGGCGGCACGCCAGTGGCGGTGTCGCGGAACACCACATGGACGGCGTCGGGCCGGACCTCGCAGCGGATATGGATGGTGCCCTTGCCGGCCCGCTTGGTCGCTTCCAGCGCGTTCTTCAGCAAGTTGGTCGTGACCAGCCCGAACAACTGGGCGTTGCCCATCACGTAGGCGGGGCCAGGCAGGTCGACGGTGACCAGATCCAGGTCGCTGTGCTCGAACGGAAACCGGCCGACAGCGTCGCGGATCACACCGCCCAGTTCGAACAGCTCCTGCGTGGCGTTGTCCGGGTTCTTGGAGTTGGCGACCAGCAGTTCAATGCTGTTGCTGATATGGGCCAGGTCTGATTCCATCCGGGCCACGGCCTGCATCAGGCCGTCGCGCTGCGGCGTGTCCTGGTCCAGGGCTGCCGGCAGCCGCGCCTTGAGGCCCCTGGCAGTCATGGCCAGGCTGGTCAGCGGCGTGCGCAGTTCGTGCGCGACGGTGGCCAGCGCGGCGGCCATCCCGCGCCGCTTCTGTTCGGCCAGCAGCTGGCGGTCCATCTTGATCACCACCAGCACCGCGATGACAAAGCCGATCACCGGCAGCTGCAGCAGTACCGGCTCCCACGGGATTCCGCCCATGGAGTTGCCCGCCAGCACGAACAGCGCAATGGCTGCCGCGGCCCCTGAGAACAAGGCAATGGTCGCGAACGCGGTGTTGAAGTGATACAGGATCACCACCGCGATGATGACCGATTCGGCCCACACCATGGAGCCGCCATTCTCCAGGTAGAAGAAGATAAAGGCGAACGGCAGGCCTATGGTAATGGCAAAGAGTGCATAGGGCGGCAGCCAGCGCCGGTCCGAGAAGGCGGAGGCGAACAGCAGCGGCACGAACAGCGCGGTGCAGACCAGGCGCAGCCAGAGGTTTTCATAGGGCTGCGGGAAGATGTAGGACCAGATCACGTAGTACAGCGGGTGTCCGATCACGCCCAGCGCCCCCACCATCTGGATCCGGCGCAGCCGGATGACGCTCTCCTCGTCCAGCAGGGTGGCCCGCGCGGCGGTCTCGAACACGGTCTGCCACGCATCGCGGGCGACGCCGGCAAGTGAGGTGCGGCCGTCTTCCGCTTGCGCTACCTTTGCATCCATCTCCAGGACTACTCCTCGCGGGAGCCTGCCAGCGGCCCGCTTGTGGGATTTTGAGACTTGCGCCGGGCCCGGCGCGTCGAGGACCATTCATCCAGCCGGACTTCGTCGCGGATGCTGGCGAGCACGCCGACCAGGCGGTCGATTTCATTGGCGGCAAGTTTCGCATGCAGCGTAAGTCGCATCAATGCCCGATTCTTGGGTGTTGCCGGCGCACAGAATACCGCGCCGAAGATCCCGCGGCTCTGCAGCGCATCGCGCAGCACCTTGACTTGCGGCTCGGTTCCCGCCTCCAGGCCGATGATCTGCTCGGAGCCTTCGCTGATGTTGTAGCCCAGTTCGGCAATCGCGGCCCGGGTGTCGCGAGTGATGGCATGCAGGCGCGCACGGCGCTCATCCGCCGTGGCGACGAAATCCGTCACGGCATCGAACCACGCAACCTCATGGCGCAGCAGCCCGGAACTGAAAATGGCCGGCCGGGACTCAACCGCGAAGAAGTCCTTGAAGTCGGTCGAACAGGCAACATAGCCGGCGCGGCCGGCAAACGCCTTGGCCAGCGAGGCCGTGCGGAAGTGTACGCGCTCGGACAGCCCGAGCGCGCGCACCAGGCCGCCGCCAGACGGCCCATGGGTGCCGAGCGAGTGCGACTCGTCCACCACCAGCACGCAGCCCGATGCCTCCGCCAGGTCGACATAGTCCTCCAGCGGCGCCACGCTGCCGGTGGTGCTGTAGACCGAGTCCACCATGATCACGCCCGGGCCGAAGCGCTCAAGCTGGCGGCGCACGTGCTCGCAATCGTTGTGGCGCACCGGCACGGCCTGCGCGCCCGCGGCGATGATGCCCTCCCACAGGGAGGCATGCCCGTTCATGTCGATATAGACCGGAATGCCGGGGCCGGCAATGCACTGCACCAGGCCGACGTTGGCGGCCCAGCCGGACTGGGCGATCAGCCCGTCCTCGGCCTGCATCAGGTCTGCGATCTTGCGCTCGACGCGCCGCTGCGGGGTGTCGCCGTGCTGGAACACGGACGACATCAGCAACTCCGGCTCTTCATTGAGGAAGGCCCGCGCCTGCGCCTGTACCAGAGAGGTCTCGCCGAGCAGGCAGAGATAGTCGTTGCTGCTCAGGTGCAGTGCATCGGGCCCGGGAGTGCGTCCGTGAAGCAGATGATCGCCGCCCCAGAGCTTGCCCATCCGCTCGTCGAAATGTTGTGCCATCCGCGCCGTGATCCATGGCGGCAGAGTGGGGGCTTTGGCGCGAGAGGCGTGGCGCATCGAGTGCGGAGGCTCGGCTTCGGAGAACATCGGCTTTCCTTCTACAGGTCGGGTAATCAGTGAGATCGGTGGCAAGGCTCTGCATGGCGGTTGCGGCAAAAAGCTGCCGTCCGCGCGCGACGCGGCCGCACCCAGCCCTTCCGGCGAGGTGCCATTGCTGACAAGTCGGGGGAGTCCTGTTGACGTAGCGACCACTGTGCCAGCCTTAATCAGCGATTGTGACCGGACTTCCACCAATCCAACGTCCGTTTGGAGTGGGGGGTGCCGGGTTGAGACAGCCGCGTCGTGGCCGCACCTTCGCCGGCCGATAGGCCGATTTCTCACTGTAAAATGCCTTTAGCATCACTTATGTGATGCTTGCGCTACCTGTTGCGCCGGTCCGTGAAGCCCGGACCGGGCGTGGCTCGCGCTTGGCGGGACCTTGTCAGGCCCGGGACTGCCGAATGCTCATCATCAGTTTTGGTGAAGAATGCCCTTTTTGCACGCCCTGTTTACAGGCGGGCGGCTGCGGCAGCGCGCCATAGCCAGGAAGCGGGCCAACATCGGACTTGGCACCAAGGGCGGGAGACAAGGGGACTGCCAGGTACGCAGGTTGCGGCCGGCGGCAATTGCCGCCAGCGTGACCTGGCTGGCGGCGTGTGGGGGAGGGGGGCTTCGGAGAGAGGGCGCTGCCCATGGCGCTTCCAGGCTGGTGCCTTTGGCGCAGGGGTACAGGGCAGCAGCGTGCTGCGACGCTTGTGTCGGGGGCGCCTTACGCCTGGCCTGCCTCGTCGATCAGCGCGGAAACGTCGACGATATACATCTGCCGCTCGGAGTCGTGGATCGAATCGATGCACACGTGCCGCCCGTCGCGGCTCCAGCGTGGATGCAGGTCGCAGCGGTTTTCCTTCTTCAGGACCGGGCTGGTGTAGTAACTGCCCAGGTCATGGCGCACGCCCTGCGCCATGTCGAAGAGAAACAGCACGCGCTCGTTGGTGTGCGCGTCGGGATAGGTGTCGCTGAGCAGCCAGCGCTTGTTGGTGGGCGAGAAGGTCATGTGACCGTTCTCGGTCAGGATGCCGTCGCCGATGACTTCAACCTTGCCGCCGGGGCTGTCGTGGTAGAGGTGGTAGTGGATGCTGCCCGCGTGCGGTCCCCACACGATGATATTGCTATCGTCTTGCCAGAGCGGATGGGAGATCTGGTACTCGGACTTCTCATAGTCGAAGGTGCCGACCGCGTTCGGATCGAAATCTTCGGCAAGCTGCGGCAGCGGATGGTCGGAGCATTCGAGCAAGCGCATGTCGCTGCCGTCCGGATTGACCGTGATCAGCCGGTGCAGGAAGCAGGTTTCGTCCTCGACCCGTTCGGTCCAGCGGTGCAGCAGCAGCACGCGCGATGAGGACGGGTTAATTTCGATGTGGCTGACCCAGTGGATGGCCTTGTCCATCGAGGCGCGCGGATTGAAGTTGCGCAGGTCAGCGTAGCTCACGACCAGGCGCGTCTGGCCGGTGCGCAGGTCCATGTAGTGGATGCCGTCGTCGGCGGGCGCATTGTCCAGCGCGGGCTGGGTGCCGTGGTCGCTGTAGCCGATGGTCTGGTGCGTGACGTAGAGGCGGCGGTAGTCCACGCACAGTGCATAGCGGCTGTCCGGCGCGACCACATAGACCGGCATCGGCAACTGGCGCGCTTCACCGGTGTCGAGGTTGAAGATGGTGGCGCCCAGGTTGGGATAGAAGGCCTTCGCGTCCTGGGTGCGGCAGTTGTAGACAAGCTGGCGCTGTGCTTCCCCATCCAGCCATTGCAGCTGCGAGCCCATCTGCCAGTTCCAGGCGGTAGTTACCCCCACGCGATGGAAGCGGTCGTTGTCCTGCAGGTCGAAGTAGCCGATCTCGGCAACCAGGTCGGGGGTCAGGTCGGCATCGGCCATCGGCACGCGCTGCGCCAGCAGGTAGCGGCCGCTGCGGTCCCAGTTGGTCTTGTTGTAGTAGCCGAAGAAGTGATGATGCTCGCCCGCGCCGACGCGGCGGCAGGGCAGCGGCTTGGCAATGATGCGTTCCGTTGACATGAAGCGTGTGTGTCCGTGTTGAAGCTGAAGTCTGGAAGGGGCAATGGCTGGCCGCGCGGCCAGCCATGAAGGGGGAGTGTCCGTGCGCGGATGGAAGCCGCTTATTCGGCGGTGATCCTGCCCTTCAGGATCACCTGGTCCCAGCGCACTTTCTCCGCGGCGACGAACTTCTGCGCGGCATCGCGCGTATTGGCCACCGGGGTCATGCCCTGCTCTTGCAGTCCCTGCCGGAACTCCGGCGTGGCCACGATCTGGCGGATATCGGCGTTGAGCTTGTCCGCGATCGCATCGGGCACCCTGGCGCCAACCGCAACCGTGGTCCAGGAAGTCGCCACGAACGACGGGTAGCCGGCTTCGCTGGCAGTGGGCACATCGGGCAGCGCGGCCGAGCGGGTCTTGCCGGTCACCGCCAGCGCCTTGAGCTTGCCGGAGCGGATATAGGCCAGCGTGGTGGGCGGATTCTCGAACATCATGTCGATCTGGCCGCCGAGAAGATCCGTCATGGCCGCGGAGCTGCCCTTGTATGGCACGTGCGTGATCGGGGCATTGGCATTAAGGCGGAACAGCTCACCCATCATGTGCACCGAGGAACCGACGCCGGCCGAGCCGAAGGTCCGCGTGTCTGGCTGCTGGCGCGCCAGGCTGGCCAGTTGCTGCAGGTTGTTCACCGCCAGCTTCGGGTTGACCACCACCACGTGCGGCATCTCGGCCAGCACCGTCACGACCTTGAGGTCGGTGGCGGGGTTGTAGTTCAGCTTCTTGAAGGTGGCATAGGTGGCGTGCAGGCCCAGCGAGCCCAGCAGCAGCGTGTAGCCGTCGGGCGCCGCATCGACCACGGCCTTGCCCCCGATATGGCCGCCGGCGCCGGGCCGGTTCTCGACCACCACCGATTGCTTGTAGAGCTTGCCCAGCCGGTCGGCCAGCATGCGTGCCTGCAGGTCCGAGCTGCCCCCGGCGCTGAACGGCACGATGATCCGGATCGTGTGGTCCGGATAGCCCGGCTGGGCGAGCGCGCTGCCCGTGCCGGCGATGGCCAGCACGGCCGCAACGATCGCGCGTTTCCAAACATTCCGGGGTGAATGCCGCTTCATCAACTTTCTCCTTGGGTTCTGGTCCTGCCGTCTTGGAAGCGGCAATGCGAAGCGAGTGTAGAGGAGGGGTTGGCATTCTGAATAATTCTTTGTTCAATGCACCCTATGCAGATTTGATATACATTGCCCGACGCGCCCGTCCCTTGCCGATGCCATGTCCCGTCCCCTGAATTTCCGCCAGATCGAGGCGTTCCGCGCGGTCATGCTGACCGGAACTACGACCGCGGCCGCTGCCATGCTGCATACGACCCAGCCGTCGGTGAGCCGATTGCTGGCCCAGATGCAGGCGGCGACTGAACTGAAGCTGTTCGATATCCAGAAGGGCCGGCTGCGGCCGACGCAGGAAGCGCGGCGCCTGTTCGACACGGTGCAGAACCACTTCCAGGGGCTGGCGCGGATCGAACAGGACGTGGCGGTGCTGCGCAAGTCCGGCACCGGCGTGCTGCGTATCGGTTGCACGCCTTCACTCGGGCTGGGGGTGATGCCCAAGGTGATCCGGCCGTTCACCGAGCGCCACCCGGACGTGCATATCAGCCTGCAAACGGTCGGCGGGCACCAGTTGCGCGAAGGGTTGCTGCATGGCCTCTACGACCTGGTGCTGACCACCAGCGAGATCGATCATCCGCACCTGGATGTCAACGTGGTGCATCAGTCGGGGGCGGTGTGCGTCATGCACCCGGAACACGCGCTGGCGGCGCGCGACACCCTTCGCGTGCGCGACTTGCGCGGGCAGTTCCTGATCCTGCTGAACGCAGACGATGCGTTGCACCTGGCGGTGCAGCGGCTCATGCAAAAAGCCGGCGCCGAGCCGTCGGCGACCATCGAGACCACTTACTCAGGCACGATCTGCACGATGGCGGCCGAAGGGGCGGGCATAGGGATCGTCAATCCCTATGTCGCGGCTGTATTCGGACACGGCTTGCGGGTGGTGCCGCTCGCACCGCGCTGCCCGGTGGAGGTGCGCATGGCGTTCTCCGGGCATTCCGCGCCATCGGAGATCGCGGAGGAATTCGCGGCGCTGCTGGCGGCGCATTTTCGCGTGCGCTCGCCGCTGGCGGAGAAGGCGGGGCGGGGGCGGGGCTGAAGGCCCCGGGCAGTCGCTCAGTCCAGCGACACGCCGAGCTTGCGGATCAGTTCGCCCCAGCGCGTACGCCCCGCGGCCAGCCATTGCGCTGCCGCCGCGCCGTTGCTCGTCTGCGGCCGCACGCCCTGTGCCAGCAGCTTCTTCTGGAAATCCGCGTCCGCGAAGACGGTCTTGAGCTGCTGCTCCCAGCGCGCACGGATGGCCGCGGGCGTGCCTGAGGGCAGGAACATGACGAAGGCGAACTCGGCATCGAAGTTGGCGATGCCGGTCTCTGCCACCGTCGGCACGTCCGGGAGCAAGGGGTCGCGCTTGAGGCCGGACACCGCAAGCGCGACCAGCTTGCCGCCCTTGATGTATTGCACGGCGGTCGGCGTGGCCAGGAATCCTGCCGGTACCTGACCCGCGAGCACGTCGCTCAGCGCTGGCGCATTGCCCTTGTATGGGACATGGGTGCCCCGGATCTGCGTGCGTGCCTTCAGCATCTCGAACACAATATGGCCCGGCGATGCTACGCCAGCAGATGCATAGGACAGGTCTTTGTCCTTGCCGGCAGCCAGGAACTGCTTCAGGTCGCGGATTTTCAGGCCGGGATGCGTGACCAGCACCTGATTGAAGGTGCCGGCCAGGCCAACCGGCTCCAGGTCGCGGACCGGGTCGAACGACATCTTGCGATAGGCGAACGGATTGACGGTGACAACGGTGTCAGTCGACATCAGCAACGTGTAGCCGTCCGGCGTCGCATGCGCGACGGCTTCGGCACCGATGTTGCCGCCGGCGCCGGAGCGGTTCTCCACCACGACCGGCTGCTTCAGGTCGCGCCCGGCACGCTCGGCAATGAGCCGTGCCACGGTGTCGAGCGGGCCACCTGCAGGAAAGTTGACGATCAGGCGGACCGGCTTGGCCGGGTAGGCATCCTGCGCGCAGGCGGGGACCGCGGCCGCCAGCATGGCTGCGGCGATCAGTATTCTGAAGGGACGGCGTGTCATGGTTGTCTCCGTGGATATTGTTGTCATGGGGTGCTGCCGCTGGTGGCGCGGGCGGACCCGATTCAGGCAAGCGCGGTCGGATTGGGGCTGGCGTCGCTGTGCGAGATCATCGTGACCAGCAGCTGGTGCAGCAGCGCCTGGCGCGTGCTTGCCAGCGCTGGCGCATCCCACAGGTTGTGCGATTCGGTTGGGTCGGTTTCAAGGTCGTAGAGTTCGCCCCACGGCGCGCCTTCGTACACACTGAGCCGATAGCGCGCGGTTTGCAGCGTCCGCATGCGCGTGCGCATGGGGAAGCCGAACATGGTGCGCTGGTTCTCTTCCTCGATCAGCAGGGCTTCCCGCGGCAATGCCTCGCCGGCGATGGCGGGCAGCAGCGACAGGCCTTGCATGCCGTTGTAGGGCGCGCAGCCCGCGCGCGCGAGGATCGACGGCGCGATATCGATGCTCGAGCACAGTGCCTGGCTGCGCGCGGCGCGGGCATCGGTGCCCGTGCGCGCTGCGGGTTCCGACCAGATCAGCGGCGTGCGGATCAGGCCCTGGTAGTGCAGCGGCCCTTTCCAGAGCAACTGGTGATCGCCGAAGAAGTCGCCATGGTCGCTGGTGAACAGGACCACAGTGTTGCGATCCAGGCCGAGCGCGGCCAGGTGCGCCATCACGCGGCCGATGGTGTCGTCGATATGCGCGATCGAGCCATAGTTCAGCGCCAGCGCTTCGCGGGCCTCGCGCGCCGTGCAGGCGAACATCGCCGGCGTATGCTTGACGGCGCGGCCGGCGTCGCGCTGCGCGTGCATCCAGCGCAGGTGCGGCGGCGCCAGCGCCGGATCGGCGTCGAACGAGGGCGGCAGGGTCATGTCCTCGGGCCGGTACATGTCCCAGAAGCGGCCGGGTGGCGTGAACGGGTGATGGGGATCCGGAAACGAACACTGGATCATGAAGGGGGCGTCTTCCTGCGCGTATTGCCCGAGCAGGTCAATGGTGCGATCGCCGATCCATGCCGTGGTCGACAGCGTTTCCGGTACGCGCGTGCGCCAGGCCTGCCGCGCTTCGGCCAACACATAGCCAGGCGTCGGGATGGCATGCTCCTGGCCGCAGGCACGCGCTACTTCGGGATGGCGCTGCTCCAGCCAGCGCCGGTAATGCCCGCCGGCCGTGTCGCCATGGTCGGTCACCAGCTGCACGTCGGCAAAGCCGTAATACGGCAGGGACATGGCGAAGTCAGGATCGTCGCGCCAGGCCGGTCCCCATTCCTGGTCGAAGCGCCCGCTTTCAGGCCGGCGCGCTTCGCCCTCCGTGCGCGGATCGCCGGGACGTGGCCAGACGGGCGCAAGGCCGGTCATGTTCTGCAGATGCGATTTGCCGACCAGCCCCGTGCGATAGCCGGCATCGCGCAACCGCTCGACAAACGTCGTCTGTGACAGCGGCAAGGGAATGCCATTGTGGCGCGCGCCGTGTACCGACGGCATGCGCCCGGTCATCAGCGATGCGCGGTTCGGCATGCAGATCGGCGAGGCCACATAGCAGCGCTCTGCCACCCAGCCGTGGCTGCCGAGCCGGTCGATATTGGGCGTCTGCACCACGGCGTTGCCATAGATGCCGAGATGGTCGGCGCGATGCTGGTCGGTGATGAACAGCAGGAAATTGGGGCGGGCGCTGGCGGGAATGCTGGACGGGGGCATGGCAATGGCGGCTTGCGGGGGATGGAAAAATTATTGCATCGTCCGCGATTCCATTGAAATGATTAATATGACCTCTGCTATAACCTGAAACTCATACCATGGACTGGACCCAACGGATGCGTATCCGCCAGCTGCATGTGCTGGTGGCGCTACATGAAACCCGCAATGTCAGCCGTACCGCTGCGCGCCTGAACATGACCCAGCCAGCCCTGTCGCGCTGGCTGGCCGAGCTGGAGAGTGAACTGGGGGTGGCGCTGTTCGAGCGGCATTCGCGCGGCCTGGTGCCGACCCGCTTCTGCGAAGCGCTGGTCGTACATGCCCGCACCATCCTCAATGAGATCGAACGCACCCAGGCCACCATTCGCGTGATGGCAGAAGGCGCGGCTGGGCAACTGGCGATCGGCGCGACGCCAACCGTATCGGTCGACCTGCTGCCGTCGGCGATCAGCCGGTTCCGCGAGCGCTTTCCCGATGCCCACCTGACGCTGGCAGAGGGCACCGTCGAAGACATGCTGCCGGCCCTGCGCGAAGGACGGCTGGACTTCGTCATGGGGCGTACCGAAGTGCAGGGCATCGACGGCGAGCTGCGCTGCGACCTGCTATATCCGGAGACCATCCGCGTGATCGCCGGCCCCACGCATCCGCTTGCGCGCAAGCGCAAGGTCGGGTGGGCGGATACGCGCGCCTATACCTGGGTGGGGCCGCCCGTGACCAGCCAGATCCGGCGCGAGCTGGACTACGAACTGGCACTGGCCGGCGAACCCGCCCCATGTGTGCGGATCGAGAGCGCGACGTTGCTTGCCAACGTGTCGCTGCTGCAGCAGGGAGAACTGCTGGCCGTGATGTCAGGCCGGATGGCAGCGTTCTTCAGTCGCCTGGGGCAGGTGGCGATATTGCGGCTGCCATACCGGCGCGAGGGCATGGTCGGCGTGCTCCGGCGCCGGGACACCGAGCAGACGCCGCTGCGGCAGGCGTTCATGGACGCGCTGGCTGCCAGCGCGCACGGATAGTCAGATAGTCAGCAAGGACGCAATCCGGCTACTGCGCCGGTTGCCTCGCATCTGGCTCAGGCCCACTCCCCTCCAGCGCCGCCCCACGCGCCTCCATCGTCCTGCGCGCAATATTGAGCTGGTGGATCTGCGTCGTGCCTTCATACAGCCGGAACAACCGCACATCGCGATAGAAGCGCTCGGCCACGGTGCGTGCCATATACCCGCTGCCGCCGAACACCTGCACCGCGCGGTCGGCCACGCGGCCGGACATTTCGGAGGCGAACAGCTTGCACATCGACGCCTCCATGGTCACGTCCTCGCCGGCGTCGCGCTTGCGCGCGGTGTCGAGCACCAGTGCGCGGGCGGCGTGCAGTTCCGTATTGCTGTCGGCGATCATCTGCTGCACCAGCTGGTAGTCCGCGATCGGCTTGCCGAACTGCCGGCGCTGCGCCGCGTAGCGGACCATCTCGTCGACCAGCCGGATGGCGGGCCCCACGCACAGGCCGGCCAGGTTGATGCGCTGCTTGTTGAGCGCCTTCATCGCCGTCTTGAAGCCGACATTGGGTTTGCCGCCGACGATGGCGCTGGCCGGCACGCGGCAGTCCTTCAGGTAGACATCGCCCACCGGCGAGCCGTGCTGTCCCATCTTGCGTTCCGGTTCGCTGGTGCTGAGGCCCGGGGTGCCGCGCTCGATCAGGAAGGCGCTGATGCCATGGGCTCCCGGTGTATCGGGATTGGTGCGGGCGAACACGGTGAACAGGTCGGCGATCGGCGCATTGGTGATAAAGCACTTGCTGCCGTTCAGCACGTAGTGATCGCCGTCTTGCTTTGCGGTGGTTTGCAGCGATGTCGCATCGGAGCCGGCTTCCGGTTCGGTCAGCGCAAAGCAGCCGGTCACCTTGCCGGAGGCCAGTTGCGGCAGGTAGCGCTGCCGCTGCGCTTCGGTGCCGTCGGCCACCAGCGATTCGGAGGCGATCCCGGTATTACCGCCGAAGCGGGCACGGAACACGGTGGCGGCCTGCGAGACCTCGATGTTCACCAACGCCAGCTCCTCGGTGGTCAGCCCTGCGCCACCGTACGCTTCGGGGATGCTGTGTCCGAACAGGCCGAGGCGGCGCATCTGTTCGACCACGGGCTCGGGGATGACATCGGTGCGGTCGATCTCCGCCTCTAGCGGGATGCAGGTTTCGAGCACGAAGCGGCGGATATCGGCAAGCAGCGCTTGCTGGCGGGCGGAGTCGCGGATCATGGAATGTTTCCGGTAGGTTGGATGAGCGTGTGCGGCTACTGTGCCGTGATGCCGGCGGTCTTCAGCACGCCGGTCCATTTCTTGGTTTCCGTGTCCAGGAAGCGGTCGAATGCGGCGGTGGATTGCGGTGCCAGGTCCATGCCGAGTTCGGCCAGGCGGCGTGCCGTGGCGGGGTCCGCGGTGGCCTGCGCGGCGGCCTCGGCCAGCTTGCGCACCACCGCGTCCGGCGTGCCCTGCGGCGCGACCAGGCCGAACCACCCGCCCACTTCATAGCCGGGCAGGCGCGCGGCCTCGGCCACGGTGGGCACGTCGGGCATCACGGCTGAGCGTTTTGCCGAAGTCACCGCCAGCGCGCGCAGCTTGCCGCTTTGCACCTGCTGGCGGGCAATGGCCGAGGTCAGCGCCATCATCGAGACGCGCGCGCCCAGCAGGTCGCTCATGGCCTCGGGCTGGCCCTTGTAGGGCACGTGGGTGAGCTTCACTTGCGTCATCTGCGCCAGCAGTTCGGCCGACAGATGGTTCGAGGTGCCGACGCCCGCGCTGGCGTAGGTCAGCGTGCCGGGCTTGCTGCGCGCGGCGTCGAGCAGTTCAGGCAGTGTGCGCAGCGGCGACGAAGCCGGCACCACGATCACGTTGGGTACGGCACCAATGCCCGCCACCGCGCGGAAGTCCTTGCCGCTCTTGCCCTGGATCGACGGGTTCAGCATCGGCCCGACCACATAGCTGGGGCTGACCGCCAGCAGCGTATAGCCGTCGGCGGGTGACCGGGCGACGAAGTCCGCGCCGATGGCGCCGCCGGCGCCGGTCTTGTTCTCGACGATGACGGGCTGCTTCAGTACCTTGGCCATGTTCTCCGCGGTGATGCGGGTGACGGAGTCGACCACACCGCCCGCCGAGAACGGCACGATGATCCGTATCGGGTGGTCCGGGAAGCGCGCCGCATTGTCAGGGGCGGCCAGCACTGGCAGCGGCATCAGCGCGGCGCAGGCCAGCATGCCGGCAGCGAGCCGGCGCAACGGTTGGATGGCATCCATCTTGTCTCCTTGGGTTGCCTGCGCCGGGGGATTTCCCGCGGCGCGGTTTCATGCGGGCCTCTGGCGGGCCGCTTGTCATGCCGGCGACATCGCCGGCAGAGTGCATTGCTGCGTCCTGCCGGCTAGCGCGCGCAGCTCAGTTCGATCTGCCGCACTGCCTCGCGCAGCCTTGGCGCCACCTCGCGCTCCAGCATGTTGTCGCGGTTGCGCGATGCGGCGATGGTGCAGTTCAGCGCAAACGGGTCTTCGTGCAGCGACTGGCGCACGGGTGCCGCGATCGCGTGGATCTCTGGCCGCCACTCGCCGCGGCTCAGGCAGTAGCCGTGGGTGCGGAAATGCTTCTGGTCGTCCGCCCACATCTGGCGCTCAACGTTGAAGCGCTCCGGATCGTCCACGCGCAGCCGGTTCAGCAGCGCCGTGCGCTCGTCTGCGCTGCAGGCCAGCAAGATCGCGCGGCCGATCGCGCTGGCCAGCAGCGGCCGGGTGCTGCCGATGTCCGGCTGGTAGAGGTTGCCGGGATCCAGCCGGCAACTGTCCACGTACACCACCGACAGCCGCTCGCGCATGCCCAGGTTCACCGTGCAGCCGGTTTCCCGTGCAATGGCCTCCATATAAGGCCGCGCCACCTGGCGGATCGCCAGCCCGGCCAGCATCGGGTAGGCCAGCGCCAGCACGCCGGCGCCCAGCCGGTACTTCTGGTTGCCGGGCACGCGGCTCAGGAAGCCAAGCAGCCCCAGCGTGTAGGTCAGCCGCGACACCGTCGCCTTGGGCAGCCCCGTGCGCGCCACGATGTCCTGGTTGCCCAGCACCGGGCTGGACGGCGTGAAGGCACGCAGCACCTCCAGCCCGCGCGCCAGGTTGGTGGCGAACTGGCGGTCGGTGGCCAGTGCATCCTCGCTGGCCAGGCCTGGCAGGGGCAGGTGTTCCGGGTTGCGGTCCATGCTGTGCGGTGGTTGCTTGGGTTCCATGCTGGGATCCGGAGATGGGGGCGTCAATGTTGTAGCACGACAGTTCCGCACAGCGAAACCGTGCTTGCATCCGGGCAAGCCGCCTGCCACCTTGCAGCAGACGCCAATGCCGCCGGAGGCCCGCCATGCAAGACCAGGACACACACGCTGTATCGCCAGACGCACACTGCACAGGCCCGCTGGCCGGACTGCGCATCCTGGACATGGCCACCGTGGTGGCCGGCCCGTTTTCCGCCACGCTGTGTGCCGACATGGGCGCCGATGTGGTCAAGCTGGAGCTGCCCGACGGCAGCGATCCGCTGCGCGGGCTTGAACCGGTTACCGAGGACCACGCCCTGTACTGGAAGGTGACCAACCGCGGCAAGCGCGGCATCTCGCTCGACGTGCGCACGCCGCGCGGCCGCGAGATCTTCCTGCGCTTGCTGCCCCAGTTCGATGTGCTGGTCGAGAACTTCCGCACCGGCACGCTCACGCGCTGGGGGCTGGATCTCGACACCCTGCACGCGGCCAACCCGAAGCTGATCGTGCTGCGGCTGACCGGCTTCGGCCAGACCGGGCCCGATGCGGCGCGGCCCGGCTTTGCCCGCATCTTTGAAGCCAGGAGCGGCTTCACCAACCTGGCGGGCACCGCGCAGAGCGGACCGATGCATATGAACTACCCGGTGGGGGACATGATCGCCGGGCTGTTCGGCGCGTTTGCGATTGCCACTGCGGTGGCAGAGCAGCGCGCCAGGCCCGGCCAGCGCGGCCGCGAGATCGACCTGGCCGCCACCGAGGCGTTGTTCCGCCTGCTGGATCCGCTGGCCATCGAATATGAACAGTTGGGGCATGTGCGCCAGCGCGCCGGCAACCGCACCACCTACGCGGCGCCGTCCAACATGTACCGCACCGCGGACGAGATCTGGGTCACGGTAGTGGCCTCCTCCGACGCCACCTTCCGCCGGCTGGCCGAGGCCATGGGCGCACCGCAACTGGCGCAGGCGCCGGAATACGCCACCAACGCCGGGCGCGTGCGCAATATCGAAGCGCTGGACGGCAGCATTGCCGAGTGGTTTGCCGCGCAGCCCTATGCCGCCGTGGCGGCCCGGCTGGAGCAGTGCCAGGTGCCATTCAGCAAGGTATTCAGCATCGCCGATATCGTCGACGACCCGCAGATGGCGGCGCGCCAGGCCATCGTGCGGCTGCCCGATCCGGACCTGGGCTCGGTGCCGGCGCCATGCGTGGTGCCGCGCTTCTCGGGCTATGCACCGCCGTCACCGCGTACCGGGCCGGATGTGGGCGAACACAATGCCGAGGTCTATGGGCGGCTTGGTATCGGGGATGAGGAGCTGGTCCGGCTGCGGGCGGAGGGCGTGGTCTGACACACCGGGCGCGAAGGCTCACTCCCCAGTCATCAGCGCCGAGAAGTCCCCCACGATCTGCCGCAACAGCCGTGCCGCCGGCGGCGACAACACCCGGCCCTGGCGCGACACGGTCTGGATTTCCCCCTGGTAAAGCAGGGGGTTTTTCATTGGCAGCGACACCACGGGCGCCTCGTTAAGCTGGTTCCACAAGGCCAGGCGCGTACACAGGACGTAGCCAAGCCCCGCCGCCGCGAAGTGCCCCAGCGCATTGAATGACGAGGTGGTCAGCAGCGACTGCAGGCGCACGCCCTCGCTGATCTCTGCGGCCTCGATGTGCTGGCGCACGCCGAAGGTCCGGTGCAGGGTGGCGCCAGGGTAGGGCAGCAGGTCCTGCAGGTCCAGCGGCCGGCCCAGCTGCGCCAGCGGGTGCGAGGCCAGCACCTGGGTCTGGATCGGCATCGGATGGGCGTGGTGGCAGCGCAGCCGCGCGTCCTTGGGGGGCTGGAACACCAGCCCGATATGGGCGCTGCCATCGACAATGCGCTGCACGATCTCGTCGGTGCTGCCCACCGACAGGTCCACCGTAATGCCCGGGTGGGCCAGCATGAAGGTGCGCAGGCTATGGCGCATCAGCCATTCGACGAAACCTTCGCCCGCCACGATGTCGATATGGCCGCGCGCCACCTTCTGGATGCTGTCGAGTTCGGCCAGCAACTGCTGCTTCTGGTTGTTCTGGTTGCGCACGTAGGCGGCCAGCAGATCGCCCGCCTCGGTGGCAACCACGCCGCGGCCGTGCCGCTCCAGCAGGCGCGTGCCGCAGTCCTTCTCCAGCACGGCGATGGCCCGGCTGACGGCTGAGGGGTCCATGTCGAGGACTTCGGCGGCGCCGCGGACCGAGCCGCTGTCGAGCACCTGCATGAAGTAGCGCACGCGCCGCGTGTCCAGTTTGTCGTCCATCGAAAGCACGTGTCACTCCGCTGAGCGTTGCATTGAATGCAACGAGTTTCCCATATCACGATCATTGATGAAACGCTTAGGGGCCGGAATACTAGCCCGATCCTCTCGGTAAGCGGTCAACATCGAACCGGAATGCCGAAGAAAGCACTTTTGTGCAGCATAAGCAGCCTTCCCGCGGAGACACGTGATGACCAACCCCATTGCCCAGCCGGCGCTTGCGCCCGCTTCCCCGATTGCCGCCGTCACCGGCAGTGGCAAGGTACGACTGGCCGTTGTCATGCTGGTCGTGGTGGCGATTGCCGAAACCATTGGCGCGGTGCAGTTCAAGCTGGGGCCCGGCAAGGTCGTGCTGATGCCGATGCTGTGGGCGCTGCTGATGGCCGCGGCGTGGGGCATCGCCGCCAGGAACGTGCCGCGCGCCGTGCGCATCGACGCGCCGCTGCAATCGCTGGCGACCGGGCTGCTCAATGCCGGGCTGCTGCTGTTCGTGGTGAAGCTTGGGCTGACCGTGGGCGGCGCTCTGCCGCAGCTCAAGGGCGCGGGCTGGGCGCTGCTGTTCCAGGAGTTCGGGCACGCGCTCGGGACACTGGCGCTGGGCCTGCCGCTGGCCTTGCTGCTGGGCATCAAGCGCGAGGCCGTCGGCGCGACCTTCTCGGTCGGGCGCGAGGGCAATATCGTCATCATCGGCGAGAAATACGGCATGGCGTCGCCGGAAGGCCGCGGCGTGCTGGCCGAGTACATCACCGGCACCGTGCTGGGCGCGCTCTTCATCGCGGTGCTGTCGGGGTTTGTCAGCAGCCTGGGCATCTTCGATCCGCGTTCGCTGGCCATGGGTGCCGGCGTGGGCTCGGGCAGCCTGATGGCGGCGGCCGTCGGCGCCATCGTCGCGCAGCACCCCGGGCAGGCTTCCGAGATCATGGCGATTGCCGCGGCGTCGAACCTGCTGACCTCGGTGGCCGGCTTCTACTTCACGCTGTTCCTGTCGCTGCCGCTGTGCTCATGGCTGTACGGCAAGCTGGAGCCGGTACTGGGCCGCTTCTCGCGCCGTGACGCCATGCGCGAGGTGCGGGACGTCAAGCTCGATGGCGCGCTGGCGCACGGCACCTCGGCGCGGGATGCCGCCCTGGGCTGGTTCCTGGTTGGTGCCGGCGTGCTGATCGGCAACAAGCTGTCATACAACGTGCCGGTGTCGGTATCGCTCAAGGGCATCCTGGTAGCCATTGCCATCGTGGTGGCCTGCGACCTGCTCAAGCGCGTGTTCCCGCGCGTGCCGCTGCTGCTGACGATGTCGGTGGTGGTCACGCTGATCGGCGTGCCGGGGATGTTCCCGTTCTCCGACGCCGTCATCGCCATGACGGAAAAACTCAACTTCATGACCTTCACCACGCCGGTGCTGGCGCTGGCGGGCTTCTCGGTGGCCAAGGACCTGCCGGTGTTCCGGCTGCTCGGCTGGCGCATCGTGGTGGTGTCGCTGACGGCCACGGCCGGCACCTTCCTCGGCGCCACGCTGATTGCCGAGTTCTTCCACTGAATCCCACCCGTAGCAGAGATTACCCATGTACCGCGACCCCGATATTGCCGACGACATCCGCCAGGACATGCTGGCCTGGCGCCGCGACATCCACGCTGTTCCGGAAACCGCATTCGAAGAACACCGCACCGCTGGCATCGTGGCGCAGGCGCTGGGTTTGATGGACATCGAAGTGCAGCGGGGACTGGCGACGACGGGCGTGGTCGGCACGCTGCGCAACGGCGATGGCCCCAGCATCGCGCTGCGCGCGGACCTGGATGCGCTGAACATGCAGGAGCTGGGCAAGGCCGCCCACGCTTCCACCTGCGCGGGCAAGATGCACGCCTGTGGCCACGACGGCCATACCGCCATGCTGCTGGGTGCGGCCGCGCACCTGTCGCGCAACCGCGATGCCTTCCGCGGCACGGTGCATTTCGTGTTCCAGCCTGCCGAAGAGAATGAAGGCGGCGGCCGCGTGATGGTGGAAGATGGCCTGTTCGACCAGTTCCCGGCCGATGCCGTCTATGGCATGCACAACTTCCCCCAGTTGCCACGCGGCAAGTTCGCCATCCGCGCCGGCACCATGACCGCGTTCCTGGACAACTTCGAGATCGTCATCACCGGCAAGGGCGCGCATGGCGCCCAGCCGCACCACGGCATCGATTCCGTGGTCGTGTCCGCGCACCTGATCACCGCGCTGCAGACCATTGCCAGCCGCCGCACCGATCCCACCGATTCGGTCGTGGTCAGCATCACGCAGATCCACGGCGGCGATACCTGGAACGTGCTGCCTGAGTCGGTGGTGCTGCGCGGCACCATCCGCACGCTGAACCCCGCCGTGCGGGATCGCACGCAGACGGCGATGCGGCAGATCTGCGAGGGCGTGGGCACGACCCACGAGGCGCGGATCGCGATTGACTACCGCCCCGGCTACCCCGGCGTGGTCAACACCCCCGCCGAGACCGACGCCGCCATTGCCGCCGCCGCGCAACTGGTGGGCGCCGACAACGTGAAGACCGATATCAAGCCGGCAATGGGATCGGAGGACTTCGCCTTCATGCTGGAAAAGCGCCCCGGCGCTTATATCGGCATCGGCGCCGGCGAGAGCGCGGAAGACCCGCCCCTGCACAATCCCTACTATGACTTCAACGACAGGATCCTGCCGCTGGGCGCGGCGTATTGGGTGGCGCTGGTCGCGCAGCAATTGCCGGCCAGATGATCCGCGCCCGTCAGGACCTGCGGGCTGCTTGCGCGAACACGTTCAGGAAGCCCGGCGCGGGCTGCGCGCCGGTGTGCGCTTCGATGGCGGCAGCCAGCACCGGCGCCGGCAGCCAGGGATAGGGCAGCGCCGCCTGCAGGGCCGCCAGCGTGACCGCGCCGGGATCGGCGATCGTGTCCATCCGTTCGATATGGATATGCAGGCTGGCGATACGGTACGTGCCGTCATCGCCGGCGGCAAAGCCCCAGCGGTAATGGCCCTTGCCGACGCGCAAGGCGCTGGCCGCGGTTTCCCGCATCACCACCAGCCAGGGGATCGTCATGGCGTTGCCGTCCAGCGCGGCCGCAACGTCGCCGATGTAGTAGGTCCGGCAGCGGTCGAACGTCTTCGCAAACTCGCTGACCAGCGTAGAGGCAATGGCATCCGCGCCTTCGGCCTTGGGCGGAAAGCTGATGGAGTCGGTATCGATCGAGAAGGTCAGCGACGCATCCGGAGCGAAGGCTTCGTGGATCAGCGCCGGACGATTGTTGTCCTTGGCCTCGACGTATTGGGCCAGCCGGGCTTTGGCGGTGGCGAGCGGGATTGTGTTCATGCTGGACTCGGGGGTATGGGTTGAAAGGCGGGGCGGCCAGGGTGTTGCGGCGAGTTTGTTAGAATTTGGCACAAAGCTTGTATCAAAAGCTAAGTGGACATACCGCCGATGGCAACGACTCCTGCAAATAAGAACCTGACCGTAACGCATCCGGCGTGCCTGGTCGACGGCTCGGACCGTGAATTCCGGCACCTGGTGAATGGCCTGCTGCCGTTTGCCGCGCGCCTGCTGTCCGTGCGCGACGGCTTTGGCAGCCTGATCGGCCTGACGGGGGTCCAGTATTCGCTGATCCGCTCGATCCTGCACCTGTCGCAGCAAGGCGAGGTGACGGTCAACCAGCTCGCCGACCATCTGCACCTGAGCGGCCCGTTCATCACCATCGAGACCGGCAAGCTCAAGAAGCTGGGGCTGATCGACAAGAAGGCCCATCCCGAAGACAAGCGCAAGATGCGTCTGACCATCACCGCCGCCGGGACCCGTCTGCTCAATGAACTGCTGCCGGTGCAGCAGCAGATCAACGACGTATTGTTCGACGGCGTTTCCCGCACCGAATTCAAGGTGCTGTGTTCGGTGGTCGACCGGCTGGTCGCCAACGGCGATCGCGCCGCGCTGGATCTCGAACACCTGCAGGCGCGCCGGCAGAAAGGCTAGTGCGCGGCCCACTGCACCGTGCCGACATCGATGCCCTCCTGGTGCATCTCCCATAGCGGGCTCAGTTCACGCAGGCGGGTAACGGTCTCGCTGACCTGCCGGATGACCTCGTCCACCTCTGCCTCGGTGGTGTAGCGCCCAAGCGTAAAGCGGATCGAGCTATGTGCCAGCTCGTCGCTGCGGCCCAGCGCCCGCAGCACGAACGAGGGCTCCAGTGAAGCCGAGGTGCAGGCCGAGCCCGACGACACCGCCACGTCCTTGATGCCCATGATCAGGGACTCGCCTTCGACATAGTTGAAGCTGATGTTCAGGTTGTGCGGGATACGGTGCGCCAGGCTGCCGTTGACGTAGACCTCGTCCAGCCGCGACAGCCCCGCCAGCAACCGGTCGCGCAACGCGCCCACGCGGCGCGCTTCCTCCGCAAGTTCCAGCTTTGCCAGCCTGAAGGCTTCGCCCATGCCCACGATCTGGTGCGTTGGCAGGGTGCCTGAGCGCATGCCGCGCTCATGCCCGCCGCCGTGGATCTGCGCCTCGATGCGGATGCGCGGCTTGCGCCGCACGTAGAGCGCGCCGATGCCTTTCGGGCCATAGACCTTGTGCGCCGTCACGGTGAGCAGGTCGATCTTCAGGGTATCCAGGTCGATGGCGATCTTGCCGGCGGCCTGCACCGCATCGCAATGGAACACCACCCCCGTCGCGCGGCATAGCTCGCCGATCTGCGCAACTGGCTGGATCACGCCGATCTCATTGTTGACCATCATCACCGAAACCAGGATGGTGTCCGGCCGCATGGCCGCGCGCAGCGCGTCAAGGTCGACCAGGCCGTCGGTGCCGACGTCGAGATAGGTCACCTCAAAGCCCTGCCGCTCCAGTTCGCGGCAGGTATCGAGCACCGCCTTGTGCTCGGTCTTGACCGTGATGATGTGGTTGCCCTTGCCGCGATAGAAATGCGCCGCGCCCTTGATCGCCAGGTTGTTGCCCTCGGTCGCGCCGGAGGTCCAGATGATCTCGCGCGGGTCCGCATTCAGCAGCGCCGCCACATGCGCGCGTGCGGTCTCGACCGCCTCTTCCGCCTGCCAGCCGTAGTAGTGGCTGCGCGATGCGGGGTTGCCGAACTGCTGGTGCAGGTAGGGAACCATCTTCTCGACGACCCGGGTGTCGACCGGTGTCGTCGCGCTGTAGTCCATGTAGATCGGAAGGGTGTTCGGCTCGGATTGCATGGCGCTCATTCCTGGAGGCGGATGTGGGGACGACCGTGGGCAAAGCGTACCCGCTGGTCAAGGAAAGTGGGGCCGAGTCTAGCACCGGGTAGCGGCCGTTCGCGGCAGCGCCATGCTGCCGGTAGGGTTGCTTGACGCGCGGACAGCTGCAGTTCAGGCCGCGTGGCGCCACCTGTCCGCTAGCCGGAAAAACTTGTCTAGCAACGGTTTCCGGATTTCATTGAGTCGCCTCGGGAGCTGTCCGGCTCCGCACTCTAGGGTTTCCACCAGCTTGAATGCCGTTGTTTTATAGCATTCAATAAAACCTAAGTTACAAAGGTAAATAAACAAAATAACAGGTTTGGTGACAACACTTGCGTAGGAGTCGTGATGGCTGAGTCATCTGTCGGTCAGGGCGTCAATGTGGACGCCGAAGCGCAGCGCCGCTTCAGAAATGCGTTGGCGATGTTTGCAACAGGCGTCGCCGTGATTACCGCGCCGCGCGAAGAAGGGCTGCCGGTCGGCATCACGGTGGCGTCGTTCAACTCGGTATCGCTGGATCCGCCGCTGGTGCTGTTCTCGGTGGACCGCCGCTGCCTGAGCCTTGGCGACCTGCGCAGCGCGCGGCGCTATGCCGTCAACGTGCTGGGCGAGGCGCAGCAGGATATCTCGAACCGCTTCGCCAGGGCCAATTCCGGCAAGTGGGAAGGCATCGGTTTCAGCAAGCGCAACGAGGACAGCCACGTGCTGCTGCCGGACGCGCTGGCCACCTTCGAGTGCGAGCCCTATGCCATGCACGACGGCGGCGACCACGTGATCTTTATCGGGCGGGTGGTCCGTCACCAGGCCCGCCAGGACGGCCGGCCCCTCATCTTCTTTGGCGGCAAGTACCGGGCACTGGAAGACAGCCCGGCCGCCGCCTGAATCCACAAGAACAGACAGTCAGCACAGGAGAACGACATGATCAAGACCGGTAACCAGCACATCGCCATGCTGCGCGATGGCCGCGAGGTGTACCTGGACGGCAAGCGGGTGACAGATGTCACCAGCCACCCGGCCTTCCGCAATTCGATCCGCAGCTACGCCAACCTCTACGACTTCCAGGCGCAGCCGGGCAATATCGACAAGATGACCTTCCAGCCGGCGGGCACCGACCGGCGCGTCAGCCGGATCTGGGAGCTGCCGGCCAGCTACAACGAACTGGTCGAACGCCGCCAGATGCTGGAAGCCTGGACCGAACTGCACTACGGCTTCATGGGCCGCTCGCCCGACCACGTGGCTTCCTGCATCTCGGGCATGTACATGGGCATCGATGTCTTCGAGCAGGCCGATCCGGCACGTGCCGGCGCGCTGCGCGACTACTACCGCTATGCCCGCGACAACGACCTGTTCCTCACCTATGTGATCGTCAACCCGCAGGCCAACCAGTCCAAGTCCGCGCACGAGCAGGAAGACAAGTACCTGGCGGTGGGCATCGTCGACCAGGACGCGGAGGGCATCACCGTGCGCGGCGCCAAGATGCTGGCGACCAGCGGCATCATGGCCAACGAGGTCTTCTGCAGCTGCATCCAGCCGCTGCGCGAGGGCGACGAGATGTATGCGCTGTCCTTCGCGGTGCCGATGAACACCAAGGGCCTGAAGGTGATGTCGCGCAAGTCGTATGAAGCCAATGCCACCTCGGTGTTCGACAACCCGCTGGCCAGCCGCTTTGACGAGAACGACGCGGTGCTCTATTTCGACGACGTCAAGGTGCCGTGGGAGCGCATCTTCGTCGCGGGCGACGTGGGCTTGTGCGCCAGGCAATTCCACGCCACGCCGGCGCACGTCTACCAGAACTACCAGTGCCAGGTGCGGCTGATGGTGAAGCTGCGTTTCCTGGTGGGCCTGGCGCACCGCATCACCGAGATCAACGGCACCAACAGCTTCCCGCAGGTCAGGGAAATGCTGGGCCAGCTCGCCGCCGAAGCAGGCATGGTCGAGGCCTGGGTCTACGGCATGGAGGCCAAGGGCCAGGTCGGCAAGCATGGCTACTTCGTGCCGGACCGCAGCATGCTGTACGGCTCGCAGGTGGTGACCCAGCAGCTCTACGGCAAGGTGCTGGCCACGCTGCGCGAGCTGGCCGGCGGCGGCATGATCATGCTGCCGTCGAGCATCGAGGATTTCGCCAATCCGTCGCTCGCCGGGATCATCGCCAAGACGCAGAAGTCGCCGGTGTGCAGCCCGGAAGAGCGCGTCAAGTTCTTCAAGCTCGCCTGGGACGCGGTCGGCTCCGAGTTTGCGTCGCGCCACAACCAGTACGAGATGTTCTATGCCGGCGCCACCTTTGTCACCAAGGGGCATGCCTATCGCACCTACGACTGGCAGAACGCATCCGGCCTGGTCGACAACATGCTCGGCAGCTATTCCCTTGAAAGCGAACTGGCCAAGCTGCCGCAGGCCGCCTGACTTTCCGCACCTTTCCCAATTCCCGCATCGAACACTGAGATCGACATGGCAATCACCAAACTTCACGACGAGTTCCACACCCTGGACCTGGAGTCCGGCTGGGAGGTCCCCCACGGCTATCCGTCGGGTATCCAGCAGAAGATCCTGTCCGGCTCGCTGGACGAGAACGGCCGCAGCGGCAGCCGTACGCGCCTGCTGCGTTTCCAGCCCGGCGTGTTCACCACCTCGCCCTTCGTGCATGAGTACTGGGAAGAGGTCTACCTGCTCAGCGGCGACCTGACCGTCGGCAACGACGCCAATGGCAAGGGCGGCGAGGCCTTCGTCCCCAACACCTACGCCTGCCGCCCGCCCGGCGCCTTCCATGGCCCGTTCAAGTCAGACGGCGGCTGCATGCTGCTGGAGATCCACTACTACGACCCGGCCTGATCATGGAAGCGACTATCGTAACCGCGCAGCGCCAGCTTGCCGCGGGCAGCGCCAACGCGCTGTCCCTGCTGGCGTCATGCGTCGAACGTATCTGCAATCCAGGCGGCGAGGGCGCGCGCGTATTCCCGCATGGCGTGAGCATGGCGGCGCGCAAGCAGGCCCAGGCCAGCGACATGCTGCGCGAGCAGGGCGTGGCCGGCCCGCTGGCGGGCGTGCCGGTGTCCGTGAAGGACCTGTTCGACGTGCAGGGCGACGTGACTCGCGCCGGCGCACGTGTGCTGCCGGAGCGTGCGGCCAGTGCCGACGCGCCGGTCATTGCGCGCTTGCGTGCGGCGGGGGCGGTGTTTGTCGGGCGTACCAATATGACCGAGTTCGCCTACTCGGGCGTCGGCATCAATCCGCACTACGGCACGCCACGCAATCCCTACGACCGGCAGGCGGGCCGCATTCCCGGTGGCTCGTCGTCGGGGGCTGCGGTGTCGGTGACCGACGGCATGGCCCTGGCCGCGATCGGCTCCGACACCGGCGGTTCGTGCCGGATCCCGGCCGCGTTGTGCGGCATCGCCGGCTTCAAGCCCACGGCGCGGCGCGTGCCGCTGCAGGGCACGGTGCCGTTGTCGCCCAGCTATGACTCGGTGGGCTGCCTGGCCAACACTGTGGCGTGCTGCGCCGCAGTTGATGCCGTGATGGCGGGCGAGGTGCCGCCCGCGGGGCCGGCGCCGCTGGCAGGGCTGCGCCTGGCGGTGCCCACCGGCCTGGTGCTGGAAGGCATGTCGGACGAGGTGGCCGAGGTCTTCAGCCGCACGCTGCGCCGGCTGTCCGCGGCGGGCGCGCTGCTGCAGGACGTGAGCTTCGACAGCTGGGACCAGCTGGCCGGCATCGGCGCGAACGGCGGCCTGGTCGCAGCGGAAGCCAGTGCCTGGCACGGCAGCCTGCTGGCTGAGCAGGCCGATCGCTATGACCCGCGCGTGCTGTCGCGCATCCGGCTGGCTGACGGGCAGCGTGCCGCCGACTACCTGCGCATGCTGCAGCGCCGGGGCGAGCTGTGCCGGCAGGCCGATGCCGAGCTGGCGGGATTCGATGCCGTGGTCCTGCCCACCGTGCCGGTCGTGGCGCCGCGCCTCGCGGACCTGGACGACGACGAAGCCTTCTTCAGCACCAACCGGCTGCTGCTGCGCAACCCGGCCATCGCCAACATGCTCGACCTGTGCGCGCTGTCGGTCCCGTGCCATCGCCCGGGCGACGCACCGGTGGGGCTGATGCTGTTCGGGCGCCACCTGTCCGACCGCAGGCTGCTGGCCATCGGCATGGGCATCGAGGGGGCATTGCGGCACGAGCGGGGTTGAGCCCCCGCAGCAGTACAGAAGTACCCATAACTACAGTGGAGACAACAATGCCTGATATCCGTACCGGCGCCGCCGTACTGGCCTGCGCCACCCTGTTCGCGGCGACTGCTTCCGCAGCCGACCCGGCCCCCATCAGCGACGGCGTGGTCAAGATCGGTGTGCTGACCGACATGTCGTCGATCTTTTCCGATATCGGCGGCAAGGGCTCGGTGGTGGCCGCGCAGATGGCCGTGGACGATTTCGGCGGCAAGGTGCTGGGCGCCCCCATCCAGGTGGTCAGCGCCGACCACCAGAACAAGACCGACGTCGCCGCCACGCTGGCGCGCGGCTGGTTCGACAACCAGAAGGTCGACGTGATCCAGGACGCCCTGCCGTCCTCGGTCGCGCTGGCGGTATCCAACCTGGGCAAGCTCAAGCACAAGATCGTCATCGCCAGCGGTGCCGGCACCACGCGCCTGAGCAATGAAGACTGCTCGCCCTACACCATCCAGTATTCGTACGACACCTACGCCTTTGCCGCCAACACGGTCAAGGCGCTGGCCCGGCGCGGCGACCACAGCTGGTACTTCCTGACGGTCGACTACGCCCTGGGCGCGTCGCTGGAGAAGGACGGCACCGAGGCGCTGTCCAGTGTCGGCGGTACCCTGAAGGGCAAGGCCAGGCATCCGATCAACTCCGCCGACCTGTCGTCCTACCTGCTGCAGGGACAGTCCTCGGGTGCGAAGGTGATCGGTTTGGCCAACGCTGGCGCCGACACGGTCAATGCGATCAAGACCGCCGCGGATTTCGGCATCAACACCGCGGGCAAGCAGAAGCTGGCCGGGCTGCACATGTTTATCAGCGATATCCACAGCCTGGGGCTGCAAGCCGCGCAGGGCATGACGCTGACCACATCGTTCTACTGGGATCGCGACGACGCCACGCGCGCCTGGTCGCAACGCTTCTTCGACAAGACCGGGCGCATGCCGACCCTGGTGCATGCCGGCGTGTATTCGTCGACCACGCATTACCTGAAGGCGATCCAGGCCGCGCGAACCGACGACAGCGATGCCGTGCTGGCCCGCATGCGCGAGACCCCGGTCAATGACTTCTTTGCGAAGAACGGCACGATCCGTGCCGACGGCCTGATGGTGCACGACATGTACCTGGTCGAAGTGAAGCGGCCGCAGGAGTCCAAGCGCCCTTGGGACTACTACAAGATCAAGAGCGTGATTCCCGCGAGCGAAGCGTTCCGCCCGCTCAGCGCAAGCACTTGCCCGCTGGTCAGGAAGTAAGCCCACATCCCTCATCGAGGCCGGCATTCCAGCCAGCACTCCACCCCATTGCAGAGAGCAACCGATCATGCAGACCCTTACCTTTGAACTCGACAGCTGCCAGGGCAAGTCGCAGCGCACCGTCACCATCCATCAGCTCATCGTGGCGGGATGGACCGGGCGCGACGTCGAAGCCATGGAAGCCCATATCCGCGAACTGGAGGAGTTGGGCGTGAAGCGCCCGCCCTATACGCCGGTGTTCTATCGCGTCGCTGCGCAACGCCTGGGGCCGGCCCCGGAGATCCAGGTCAGTGGCGAGGCCAGCAGCGGGGAAGCCGAGTTCCTGCTGGTCCGGGACGGCGATGAAATCCTGGTGGGCATTGCCTCGGACCATACCGACCGCGAAGCCGAGACCTACGGCATCACCGTGTCCAAGCAGATGTGCGAGAAGCCCTGCGCCCCGGCCTTGTGGCGCCTTGCCGAGGTGGAAGGCCACTGGGACCGGCTGATGCTGCGCTCCTACGCCACCATCGACGGCGAGCGCGTGCTGTACCAGGAAGGTCCGGTGACCGCCATGCGCTCTCCTGCGGACCTGCTGCAGCGCTTCAGCGGCCATGGCGGCGACTTTGGCGAAGGCTCGGCCATGCTGTGCGGCACGCTGCCCGCGATCGGCGGCATCCGCCCGGCCGAGCGCTTCGAGATCGAGCTGGAAGACCCGGTGCTGGGGCGCATGCTGCGCCACGCCTACGCGGTCGCGGCGCTGCCCGTGGCGGGCTAAGCATGCCGCGCGATTCCAACCGAAACGGCAGCGCCACGGAGTCAAGGCCATGCACCACGACCTGATACTAGAGACCCGCAACCTCGGCAAGGCCTTCCGCGGCTTTACCGCGGTGAGCGATGTCAACCTGCAAGTCCGCCGCGGGTCGATCCATGCATTGATCGGCCCCAACGGCGCAGGCAAGACGACTTGCTTCAACCTGCTCACCAAGTTCCTGGAGCCGACCACCGGCACCATTCTTTTCAACGGCATCGACATCACCCGCGAAAAACCCGCGCAAATCGCGCGGCGGGGCATGATCCGCTCGTTCCAGATCTCGGCGGTGTTCCCGCACCTGACGGTGATGGAGAACGTGCGCATCGGGCTGCAGCGGCAGCTGGGCACGGCCTACCAGTTCTGGCGCAGCGAGCGCTCGCTCGATGTGCTCAACGACCGCGCCATGGAGCTGCTCGAGCAGGTCGGTCTGACCGAGTTCGCGCAAACGCTGACGGTGAACCTGCCGTACGGGCGCAAGCGCGCGCTGGAGATCGCCACCACGCTGGCGATGGAGCCCGAGCTGATGCTGCTCGATGAACCCACCCAGGGCATGGGCCACGAGGACGTGGACCGCGTCACGCAGCTGATCAAGAAGGTCTCGGCGGGCCGCACCATCCTGATGGTGGAGCACAACATGAGCGTGGTCTCGTCGATCGCGGACAAGATCACGGTGCTGCAGCGTGGCGCGATCCTGGCCGAAGGCCCGTATGCGGAAGTGTCCAGGGACCCGCGCGTGATGGAGGCCTACATGGGCACCGCCGACGCGGAACTGCAGGGCGCGCACTGAGCCGGGAGACCAACGAGATGACCTCATTGAACACACGCGCCAATACACCCGCGCTCGAGCTCAAGGACCTGCACGCCTGGTACGGCGAATCGCACATCCTGCACGGCGTTGACCTGACCGTGAACCGCGGCGAAGTGGTCACGCTGCTGGGCCGCAACGGCGCCGGACGCACCACCACGCTGCGCGCGATCATGGGCCTGACCGGGGCGCGCAAGGGCTCGATCAAGGTCGACGGCCACGAGACCATCAGCCTGCCGACGCACAAGATCGCGCACTACGGCATTGGCTATTGCCCCGAAGAGCGGGCGATCTTCTCCAGCCTCTCATGCGAAGA